>CAIJTV010000978.1:0-2218 GCA_903823635.1 uncultured Planctomycetaceae bacterium | reverse complement strand
AGCCTATTCCACGGTCAATCCACGTACACAAACTCATTCGAAGCCAGCAGCATGTGGCATAGATCGGCCAATGCTTTGCGACGCGAAGCGTCGGGCTGGTCCCCGCCAGCAGAATATCTCGCCTGCTGTTCAGTCACGAAATCATTCAACAAATTCAGTTCGTCCGGTGAAACTTCCCGCGACCATGCAGCCAGTGCAGCAAACGCGACTGGTGAATCAGGTGCCTCCTGCAAAGCCCGGTCAGCGAAGGCAACGGACCAGGCGACGGTCGCATCACTATTGATCAGCGTAAGGGCCTGTGTCGAAACGGTCGAACGACTGCGGCGTGTGCAGTTGGTTTCCATCACGGGTTGATCATGTGCCTGCAGCATCGTCAGAGGATTTCCTCTTAGAATCTGCACATAAATCGAGCGTCGTCGATCGTTCTGGCCATCAGCAATACTGACCTCGCCATCCGGTCGTCGGGCAACGGGAATGGGATGTCCAAACATGTTGCGATCCAGCAAACCCGCCACGTGCAACATGGCGTCGCGGAGCGGTTCCGCATCAAGACGTCTGAGCCGCTGCCGCCACAGCAGACGATTATCCGGATCGACTTCGTTTTCACGGGCTTGTGCCGGTTCGCTGATTGACGAACGCTGACGATACGTACTTGACGTCATGATGAGCCTGTGAATGTGTTTGATGCTCCAGCCGTTCTCTACGAACTCGCGTGCCAGCCAGTCGAGCAGCTGCGGATGACTCGGTGGCGATCCGAGTGTCCCGAAGTCTTCGGGTGTCGCGACAATTCCCTCGCCGAAGTGATGCTGCCAGATTCGATTCACCATCACTCGCGCGGTCAGAGGATGATCGGGTTGAGTCAGCCAACGAGCGAATGCCAGCCGACGGCCACTGGTCCGAGCTTCCGGGACTGGCGGCGACCACTGAAACTCTGCCGGCGTGATCAGCGACGTCAACACACCGGGTTCGACTGGCGGTCCCGGAGTCAATGCGTCGCCGCGTCGCAGCAATGGTGTCACCACTGGCCCCGGCTGGTCATAAAGCGCACGCAATTCATCGAACGCGATTCGCTGTTTCTCCTGCTCCGCAATCGCTGAGTTACGCTGATCAATCCCGGTTCGATAGTCGACGAACATCTCGGGCAGTTGTTTATCGAGCGTCTGGTCGTCCGGTTGCAGGAGCAGCTGAAACTTCTCGGCGAGGTACGTTTCGACAGGGGTGCGCTGGTCGACTGGCTTGCTCAGTGCCTGTTGCACATCAGCTCGAATCGGTTCCGGTACCATCGCCAGTCGGTCATTAAACAGCCTCTGTTTGAACTCCGCTCGCATATCGGTCAGTTCTTTCTTCAGCCGCGTGATTTCCGCATCCAGTTTTCGATTGAGTTCTTCCGCCGACTTTTTCTGTGACGCCGATGCAACAAGTAACTTCCGATCCATCTGCGGAATCCACTGCTTCGGCCGGAAAGCTGTCATAAAGATCGACTGCAGACGGTAGTAGTCGACCTGCGGAATTGGATCGAACTTATGGCTGTGGCAGCGAGCACACTGCAGCGTCAGTCCCATTGTCGAAGACGCGACAATCTGCAACGTGTCGTTGATCGTCGGATAAAAATACTGAGCGTCGGCATTCTTGATTGTTGAAAAATCTGGACGACTTGAATCCGGAGCACATCGCAGATAACCGGTCGCGGTGACTGCATCGACAACCTCGTCTGGCAATCGATCCAGTTGCTCGTACGCTGTCCAGTAGTCGGTCAGTTCATCCCCCGCAATCTGCTCCTGCAGGAACCGGTCGTAGGGCTTATCACTGTTGAATGCACGGATGACATAGTCGCGAAAGCGAAACGCGGTGGGAAGCGGTCGATCCTCGGAAAGCACTCCCGCCGAGTCTGCATATCCCGCAACATCCAGCCAGTGTCGGCCCCAGCGCTCGCCGTAATGCGGACTGGCCAGCAGTCCATCGATTATTCGCTCATACGGCAGCTCATCGAGATCGGCAGCAAACGCACGCACTTCATCCGGGGAAGGAGGCAGTCCGATCAGGTCGAACGAAGCGCGGCGGAGCACTACTTCGCGACTCGCTTCTGCCGAGAGACTCAGTCCTTTCGCCTCCAATGCAGCAATCACGAATGCGTCGATCGGGTTTCGCACGCGTTCACCAGTGCTGACCGTCGGCACCGCTGGTCGAACGGGCGGACGGAAAGCCCAATGATCGCTCT
>CAIJTV010000977.1:0-2681 GCA_903823635.1 uncultured Planctomycetaceae bacterium | reverse complement strand
GAACCCATACATGGAATCGCCTGCAGATCCACGTTCTCCGTTCCGGCGATCTCGGCGGCCGCGGACGCTGCGATGGCCGTCTCCTTTGGCGTATTGATCGTCGCGGGGTAACGTCGCTGATAATCAACGTTCGCCGCACACCCCATCGCAGTGGCAATTCCGGTGGCAATTTCCCTCATCCGCTGTTCCGCCAGCGTCTGAACAGTCGGTAGAAAGGTCCGAACGGTTCCGCGGAGCTGCACTTCTCCTGGAATGACATTCCACGTGTCGCCACCGTGGATCTGAGTCACACTGACAACGATCTGTTCCATCGGATTGACATTACGACTGGCGATGGTCTGCAAGGCCGACACAATCTGAGCTGCAGCCACGACCGGATCGGCACCCACATGAGGCATCGCGGCATGACAGCCGCGACCTTGGACGTTGATTTCAAAAACGTCAAACGCGGCCATTATCGGGCCCGTGCACAGCGCGAATTGTCCCACATCGAGGCCCGGCCAGTTGTGCATTCCAAAAATCATATCGCAGGGGAACAGCTCAAAAAGTCCCTCCTCCACCATCACTCGACCGCCGCCTTCATTCTCTTCCGCCGGTTGAAAGATCACATGCACAGTGCCGGAGAACTGCCTCGTCTTTGCCAGATAACCGGTGGCACCGAGCAGCATGGCCGTGTGCCCGTCATGCCCGCACGCATGCATCTTTCCGGGATACACAGACCGGTAGGGCAGATCATTCTGTTCGGTAATATCCAGAGCATCGATGTCCGCTCGCAGCCCGATCGCTCGTTGGCCACGTTCATGATCCTTCAAGGAACCGCGAATAGTCCCCACGACGCCAGTGCCCGCAAGGCCTCGGTGAACTTCAACACCCCACGATTCGAGACATGCGGAAATCAGCTCAGACGCATATGTCTCTTCAAAGGCCGTTTGAGGATGGGCATGCAGCTTGTGGCGCCATTCGGTCATTTCACCATGCATGTTCTGCAGGCCGGGGATGATGTTCATTGGAAACTCCGGGAAAACTGATAACACATCGGAGATGCAAAAGACGTCGTTTCAGGGGCCGAGTCGGTAACCGTTCAGGAGTTCGTCTTTGCCAGACAAAAATGAACGGCTGTGGAAAGATGAAGATGACGGTGCTTCAGAATTCTAGCAAGAGTGCTCACCGTCATCTTACTGCGAGCTTTCCTGTTTCTTGCTAACAGCGTTTTTTATCCCGGTGTTGCTGATGCTTCGGCATGCGTTGTCAGGTCACTTCACGTTCTCACATTGTCCTTTTACAGGGCGAATTCCAGTGGCGATCGGGTTTGCGATGAACCTGTGCTGTTGACGGACCTTTTTCCAACCCAGGTTTCGCTTCTGCCTGAGGACCTCGTGCCAAACGAAGGCCGCACTGAGATCTCGAATAGGAATATCTCTTGTCGTTCTCGGGAAGTCCGGGATCTCGATCTGTCGTTGTCCCGTTTTTCGCGTTGCCAAAAGGTAAAACATCGCAGAAGTTTGGATTCTCGAACGATCATGGAGCAGGGGAACGATGGTTGCCATTGGCATTGATATCGGCGGAACTAAGATCGCTATCGCGGCTGTCGGTTCGCAGGGTGAAGTGCTTGCGAATGTTCGCTTTGCCACCGAACCGCGCCTCGGCTTCGCAACGGCACTCGGCAGAATGATATCAGGCATCAAGAGTGTCATCAGTGATGCCGGGGTGAAGGGCGAAATGCTGGATGGCTTAGGGATCGGATGTGCCGGGCCTGTCGATCCGGTGCGAGGAACGATTCATAATCCTCACACGCTTCCGACCTGGGACGACTGCAATCTTGTGTCACCGCTGGGTGATCTCTTCGGGGTTCCCGTGAGATTAGAGAACGATGCGGATGCGGCTGCGTCCGGGGAAGCTCACTTTGGAGCTGGTCGTGGTTCTGATCCGATGGTGATGTTGACGTTCGGCACGGGGATTGGATTTGCCGCCATCGTGAAGGGGCAGATTTATCGCGGAGTGGCGGGGGAGCATCCGGAAGCCGGGCATATCCCAACGACCGCAGATGGTCCGGAATGTTATTGTGGTCTGCGTGGTTGTTTCGAAGCGATGGCTTCCGGGACGGCGATTGATGCGGCAGGCAAAGCGGCTGGATTCTTAGATGGCCGAGCCGTCTTCGCTGCAGCTGCCAAGAGAGATACTGTCGCGGCCGGAATCCTTGAAGCAGCGACTCAAGCGACCGCGACTGCGATCTGGACGCTGGCTCACACCTTTCTTCCACAGAGATTTGTGCTGGGAGGTGGTCTGATTGATGATCACTTCGAACTCTTTGCAAGGCCCGCTCGAGATGCACTTTCGCGAGCCGTCCTGTTGCCAAAGGGACGAGTCGAGATCGTGAGGGCGAGCCTGGGAAATGATGCCGGTGTTGTCGGCGCGGCTTCGCTGGTGATGAAACCAACAGCGGAAGTTTGAGTCGTCGACTTTCGCACACTTGCTGCGTGCCGTCGCCAACATTGGTCATTTGTGGCAGCCCGTTGGACCCACGCCGAGAATTGGTCCACAATCATGCTTGAATTATCAACTTCTGGTGACGCCTTAATACTGAAACTGAACTGATGCCCGTGACTGCCGCTGTGAAAGTCGAGCTCCTGACTCGCGCTGGTTCGCGTTGTGAATTCTGTGGAGCCGATTCCGATTTGGAT
>CAIJTV010000976.1:0-6493 GCA_903823635.1 uncultured Planctomycetaceae bacterium | reverse complement strand
GTTGCGAAATAAGGGGGAGCCGATTCTGAATCTGACCACACCGACCGTGGTTACGACCGAGCAGCAGGATGATGTCTTCCGAGCGGTTCGAGAACTGAATGCGCAGCGACTGGCTCTGACCGGTGATGGCGAGATCGCGACTCGGATCAACGCCTATGAGATGGCCTATCGAATGCAGACCAGCGCGCCGGAACTGATGGATACGGCAGGAGAAACCAAAGAGACTCTGGATCTGTACGGTATCAAAGATCCTGGAGAATCCAGCTTCGCCCGCAATTGTCTGCTCGCTCGCAGACTTGCTGAACGTGGTGTGCGGTTCGTACAGCTTTATCATACGAACTGGGATCATCACGGCGGACCCACAGAGAACCTCGAAGAGCACCTGCCGTCGGTCAGCCGCGATATCGATCAGCCCTGCATGGCGCTGATTCGCGATCTGGAGCAACGCGGGCTGCTGGAAGACACGATCGTGATCTGGGGAGGTGAGTTTGGGCGAACGCCAATGGGCGAAGTCCGCGAATCTACCGGCCGGAATCATCACATCGATGCGTTTACGATGTGGTTTGCCGGCGGTGGCTTCAAGCCGGGCGTCTCATTTGGCGAAACGGACGAGTTCGGATTTGGGCCAGTCGATCAGGCCGTGCCTGTGCGGGATATCCATGCCACCCTGTTGCATCAACTGGGAATTCCCCACGAAAGACTGACCGTGCGGGCTCAGGGTCTCGATTTTCGACTCACAGGAGTGCTGCCGGCGCGAGTTGTAAAGGAAGTCTTGAGTTGACGGGCCCGGCACCAGAGGACAGGTCCGGTGCCATGCACTTAGAGTACTGCTCCTGGAGAACTGCTGCGGCGGCCAGTCTCGAGCGGACTTCGTAACAATCGCCGCTGCGTTTCCATCATGGGTCGGTCGGCACGCCGTTGCTCCGCAGCGAATCGCAGAAAACAACCCGAGCTTCGTTCGGTTCTGATCGTTCACGTTGCAAGCAATAGAGTTCTGCGAGCCCCGTGCATATGGCTACTGAGCAGCCGCGTCACGATAGCGTCTGGTATCACTCCGGAGATTGCCTTCACTTCTCAGTCGGCTGCACCCCGAGCACTCTGAGCTGCTGCCCGTTGTTTCCGTTCCACAAGTACACGTTTCCGTTAGCATCGCCAGCCGCCGCGACAGCATTGTCAGGAGTTGCCCCTACCGTATGCAGCCAGGAAGTTGGAGTATTGAAGATTCTCACCTCGCCACCATTTGCAGCGTTGTGAATTCGCATCTGCTTATCACCGCATGAGGTCACAATATTGTCGGTCTCACCGATGAACTGCACAGCGGTCACATGACGTCGGAACGTTTCGATTGTTCGTTGCTGATCGCCCGTCTCTGCATTCCAGACTTTGACCGTGCTATCAGCTCCGGCGGAAGCCAGCAGTTGTCCGTCTCGCTTCCAAGCCACTCCCAGCACATAACTGGTATGCCCCTCAAACCGTCGAATCTGCTGGCTACTGGCGACATCAAATGTTCGCAAATACTTGTCCGCGCCGCCCGACGCGATCCGCTTGCCGTCCGGAGAAAATCGGGCCGCATAAATCACATCATCATGCGCCTGTGGCAAAGAGAACGTGCGACTTCCGTCCACGGTGTTGAAGACCTGCAACTCACCTCGTCGAGAAGGAATGCCACCAGCGATCAGGATCTGCGACGAGTCCGCTGAAAAGTCCACCGCGGTGACTCGATGAGCAATCGTGGTTGAATCATCCTGACTGCCAATTGTCCGTTCCAGAATCCAGCCCGGATTTGCGTCCCAAATTCGAATCGACTGATCGTCCGATGCCGACGCTAACGTCTTATCATCCAGAAACGTCACGGACTTCACCGGACCCGTGTGACCGGCGAATGAACCAATGGCTCCACCAGTTTTGCCGTCCCACGTGTGCAGGCTTCCAAAGTCACCGCTCGTTACGAGCACACTGCCATCCGGAGAAAACGCCACACTGCGCTGCGGCAGATCAGATTCCTGCAGAGACTTATTCGCCGCCTCGACGGCCGCTTTGGCTTCGGCCAGCAACGCTTCCGCACGAGTCACAGCGTCCTTCCGGATGGGAACCAGCTCCGTCGCATTCTGCAGTTCTTTCGCCGCCAGGGCTTGCTGCTGCGACAACAGATTCTGAGCAGCCTCGGCGGTCTTCAATGCAGCCACTGCATCGTTGTAAGGTTTCTGGACAGTTTCCAGTTTCTTCGCCGCGTCATTGGCCAGCGTTGCCATCTGAGTGGCTACATCCGTCGGGGCCTGCACGGCAGCGGCCATCTGTCTCGACTTCGTGGTGGCCGCTTCCATTTCCGTCTGGGCCGCAGCGACTTTCTGTTTCAGACTCTCATTCTGTGGCTCCGCGTTTGACGCCTGCGTTAATCGAGTCAGCTTCGCCTGAACCACAGTCACTGCCGCCGCGGCATCCTTCGCTGATTGCTCTGCCATGGACTTTGCGGTCATCGCGGTCTTGGCGGCGGAGGATGCATCAATCGCGGCTTTCTCTGCCACGGTCTTCTCTGTAAACGTCGTTTCCATGGCTGTCTTCTTCGTCTGCACGTCGGCCGTCGCCGTGGCCAGCATGTCGGCGAGTGCTTTCTCTGCCGCAGTCTTCACTGGCAAATCTTTTTCCGCGACATCGGCCTGCTGCTTCGCGACATTCAGACGAGTATTCGAGGCGGCTTCGAACTGTTGAGCTCTCGTTAGGGCAATCCGGCGGCGGAGATCGCTGCGGAGTTCCGCGATCTGCCGTCCGTTAATGTTGAACAACTTGGCCGTGCGATTATCACTGGCCGATGCAATCCGATCGACTTCCGGAGACACCGCGATCGCATGCACCGCTCCACCATGGTTGTACTGCTGCATCGCCTGGCCATTGTCCAGATTCCAGCGTCGAATCGTGTTGTCGAGACTTCCTGAGAACACCTGGCGAGCCGTCTTGGGCACTTGAGCCAGCGATGTGATGATTCCGTTGTGGCCTGCAATCTGTTTCCATGACGCTACGTTCCACTGATAAACTCCGCTCGGTGATGCCGTCAGTGCCATCGTTCCCGGGATTTGTGAAACAGCATCCATCACTGGTGGCAGCAGCACGCATCCCGCAGCGATTCCGGCATGCCCGGAAAACTTTTGCAACAAGGTTCCGGTCGGCAAGTCGTGCAGTTGAGCAGTCGGCTTTTCACCATCGGCGACGGCCAAAATCTGCTTGGCATCTGCTGAGAAGGCAACTCGCCGAACCGGCACGGTGAATCCGGCCAGTTGTTGCGGGGCGACGGCTGCTCCGGACGCATTCCAAAGTCTCACCACGTTGTTATCACCAGCCGTAGCCAGAACCTGCCCATCCATCGAGATCGCGAGGTCATTGATCGCCGCCCCATGGCTCGCCGAAAACGTTGCCTGGCCATTCTGCACGGAATGACCTCGAAGAGCCCCATCAGCGACCGCGACATAAACGGTCTGATTGTTCGGGTGAAACGCCGTTGCTCGAATCGGTTGCGTGCTGCCGTCCAGATGCTGCAGGAATCGCATCGGCTCTGAAGCCATTCCATCCCCGACCCGCGTCACGAACACGCCCGTCGCATTGGCAGTGAATAGTGCCGACTTTACTTTGGGATCAATAAAGGCTTCGCGAAGCCGCCCCGTTGCGGCATTGAAGATGGAGACGCGGCCATCAACATTGACGACCGACAACAGCTGAGCGTCCGCGGAAAAGTTGAGCCCTGTCGCCGCCGCCGCGAAGCCCTGCAGAGTTTGCAACACACCGCCATTATCGGTTTGATAAATCCGAACCTGATTATCTGCGCCCCCAAATGCCATCCGCTGCCCATCATTCGAAACAGTAACGGCCGTCGGTGCAGCTGGCAGACTGAATGCGCGAGTCTGTGTCCCATCCGCCGCATTCCAGAAGCGAACGGTTGAATCGAGACCAACCGAATACGGCTGATTATTCCAGAACCCCGCCGCAGCAATGCTTGCCGAATGACCAGCAAACTCCTTCAATACCATTCCGTCGGCCGTGTTGAACAGCTTGAGACCATTATCTGCAAAACCGGCCAGCACCTGACTTCCATCGGCGTTGCTGCCTACTGCCGTGACGTTGGCCGCCAGACCTTCGATCTTCTTCAGCTCCGGTGCCGCAGCGTTGCGCAAGTCCCAGATTCGCAGCGTCCGATCATCTCCGCCCGACACAAGCCGAGCCTCATCGTTTGAGAAGGTCAGTGACAATATCGAGCCGGTATGTCCGGTCAATACATGAGTAATCTTGTTTGTCTCTGTGCTGCGAATCACGATCGCAGGCTGACCGTCTTTCACTCCCGTGCTGGCAATCTGCTTCCGCGACGGGCTTGTTACCGGAACAGCAAAGGTTTCTCCAGCCGATGTTTCTAAAGGCACCGAGGCCGGATGATTCATCTTCCATAAATAGGTCGATCCATCTTCCGCGCCGGTGACAGCCATGGTCCCGTCCACGCTGCCAGCCACCGATCGAATTGGCGAACTGCCGGCCTTCCACACGCTCAGCATTTTCTGGTCAGCCAAACTCCAGACCTGCACGGAACCGTCGGGAGTTCCAATCAGCACTTCATAACAATCTTTCAGATTATCTGCATTCGGTTCCACAGTCCCCGCGCGACGGACAAACGCCAGTGAAGAAATGCCTCCTTCAACTCTCCACGCTGCGATGTCTTTCTCAACGACATTGATTTGCGTCGGCTGCACCGAAATGATGCGAACATTTCCGGCATTGTCGAGCATTGCCAACAAATGGGTATCGCGACTGGATATGGTGCGTTCCAGATTTACGATGGAAGCCGACGAGCGATGCGTCGCGGCCGGCATTTCCCAAACCCTCATCACATTGTCACCGCCGCCGGAGACGATCCAGAACTGCGGTGCGGGACTCTGTTCTGTGGCCTCCGCCATCTTGACAAGTTCAACAACATTGATCGGTGTCGGCGTTTCAATTTTGCCCAACATCGCACCGTCGGCAACGTTCCAGACGCAGATCGACTGATCCAGAGATCCTGAAATCAAAGTGCTTCCATCTTCCGTGAATCGCACCGACGTAACAACATCGGTGTGGCCTGTCATCACCGGCCCGGCAACTCCATCAGCAACTCGACGAATCTGAATCGTATTGTTCGGCCCATTGGCAGCGATCAAACTTCGATCCGGACTGATCGCCATCACCGAAGCATTGACGCCGGCCGCGATGCTCAGCTTCTGCACATCTTTCGGTCGCCGCCACAACTTGACTTCTCGAAAACCACCCGACGCCAGCAAGTCGCCATCCACATTGAACGTCAACGATTGCACAAGATCCCGATGAGCTCCTTCGGACGAATCTGCCAGCGCGGGGTCCGTCAGTTGAGTCAACAACTGGCCGGTCGGAACATGATGCAATAGAATCTGGTTGCCTCTTCCAAACGCCACGTACTGGCCATCCTGAGTCAACGCCAGGCTCTGTACCGCAACCAATCCACGAGGCAGTCGATTCATCTGTTTCGGCGAGAGCGAATCAATTCCACCGGAACCAATCGCTCCCTGATCCACCCATAGCTTGAGCAATCCAAGTTCTTTCGAAGTGAGATTGCTCGCCGCAACATCATTTCCTTCCGGGGGCATCACTGGTTCAATCTGATGCGACGCGACCTTCAGCAGTAAACTCTCGAGTCCTTTCCCCGGAACCGCAGCCGCCCCGGTATCGCCGCCCTTCAGAATTCCCTGAGCCGACTCCAGAATCAGACTGCCCTGCTTCTCGCTGGCCGAGTGACAAGCGAAACAGTTCTTCTGCAGGATCGGCAGAATCTCCTTCTCAAAGTTCACCGGCTCCGCGCGCTGGATCGTGTCGATTGCAATCGGCGGCCCGGCCAGACTCACATCCAAGTTCGTCGAGCCAACAACCAGCATTCCCAGCAGCACAATCATTTTTCGCATGACGTCAAATTCTCCGGCGATGAACTGAAGGCTGCCAGGAGGCGGTTCTGAAGATCATTTAACGGCAAGCCGCAGGCGATAGTGATCCTCCGCCACATTGACACTGTATCCCCATTGAACAGTTTAGAGTCCCCCAACATGCAGATTGCACACTCCCAGCCTCTCCGAAGTCAAGTCTCTGAGCGAACTAACGTCCACCAACTTTGGGCCGAGTATGCAGCGGGCCACCGTAGAATCCGGACGGCAATAGCCTTCGACGGCCTATCCTCAGCCAGAACTCCATGATTGCTGCAAACGCTGAGAAACCTGTCCCGATTGAGCAGCCGCTGCGTATTTGGCGGGTTCTGACGACCCCGTATCACCAAAACTGGCACGAATCTGGACGAGTTTTCAAGCTGACTTGAAAACATCCCCCGAACCGCCGATACTTCCGCCTGTCTGAAAGTCTCCACGTTAAGGACGAAGCTGGGACGGTTTTCTTTTGGGCTGACTCTGGCCTCCGAAGCCATTGCTCTGGGAACACTCAGTTGTCACAGTCCATGGGG
>CAIJTV010000975.1:0-5576 GCA_903823635.1 uncultured Planctomycetaceae bacterium | reverse complement strand
AGGTTGTTCGAGACTACAACTTCCTTGAAGAAAATCTTTCCGGCATTGCGTCCGTCGATACGATTGTGCGATTCAGCAAGGAACAGCAGGAAGGTGTGCCGTTCCTCGATCGTGCTCGCAAAGTTCAGCAGGTTCAGGAGGCCCTGAGAGCGCATTCCGAAGTCAGCGGGACGTTATCTCTGGCGTCGTTCATCAATCTGGAACAGCCAGACACGAAATCCATGAGCGTCATGGATCGTCGCAATGCGAAAATGAGAGAGAACCTGATCGGCAAGAAGATTCACGAGAAGCTTGAGAAAGGCGGCGAAGATGCCGGTGCATTGTCGTCGATGCTGGCCGTCGCAAAGACTTCGGCCGACTGGAAGCATTCCGGCGATCAGGCACTCAATGTGGCAGGTGATGAGATTTGGCGAATCACTTGTCAATCCAGCATCATGTCCGAGTATGACTATGGTCGCCTGACTAACGAGCTGGCTGTGATTGCTGAGAACACGCTGAAGGATTTCCCGAAAGGTACTCCGTCGCATGTGGTGACAGGGCTTGTGCCAATCTTCTTAAGAACTCAGCAGGCACTTCTGGAGAGTCTGATCAGCAGCTTTGGAATGGCTTTTGTACTCATCGGTCTGGTGATGGTCATACAGCTTCGCAGTGTTTCTGCGGCAATTTATGCCATGCTTCCCAATGTGTTTCCGATTGCCATTATGTTTGGGATTCTGGGCTGGGCCAACATCCATGTTGATATCGGCACGATGATTACGGCATCTGTCGCATTGGGGATTGCTGTCGATGGCACCTTGCATTTGATGACCTGGTTCCAACAGCTTCTGAGGGACGGGGTTCCGCGTCAGGAGGCTGTTGCTAAGTCTCTGGAGCATTGCGGGCCAGCGTTGTGGCAGACCAGTGCGGCGATTGGGTTTGGGATGATGACTCTTTATCCGGTTGAACTTCTTCTGATTAGTCGATTTGGCTGGATTATGTGCGGCCTGATCTTCGCTGCTCTCTGGGGTGATGTGATTCTGTTGCCAAGCTTGCTTGCGGGGCCGCTGGGATCTATCCTTGAGAAGATGGAACAGAAACGGCGCAACTCGAATTCTGATGGTGGAATGCCCGTTTCTGCAGATCCAGCAGAGGATGAAGAGTCCGGCGTGATCTCAGCGGAATCAGCGATTTCAGATCATCGAGCAGCCTATGTGGGGGCTCGGAGTTCTGGTTTCCCTGTTATCTCCTCTGTATTTCCTCGTCGTGCCGCTGACCTGTGAAATAAATTGATCCATAAGATCGCAGTGAGGATTGAGTGACAGAGTACGTCGAACCGCTGGGCATGCGAATTTTGATTCGCAAGGACGAACCGAGAACTCAGACTCGCGGCGGAATTGTGCTGCCTGACAGTTCGGAGATTCCGACGATTACAGGTCGAGTCGTGGAGATCAGCGTTCAGGTTGAACGCAACGAAGATTTCCCAATCCGGAAATACGACAAAGTCCTGTTTCACCCCAAGAACGCAATTCCGGTTGACTTCGAATCCGACAACTTGCTGTTTGTCGTACCCGTCGATGACGTGGTTGCGATCTTCCGGCGCCCGCGCCCGGAACGTGCAAAGCTTGAAGTTGACAACGATGACGACTTGCCAGAGCTTGAGCCATGATTCGAGCGTTTCTGCGGAACTATCTGCCCAGACACCGTAACCGTGTCAATCAGTTTCTGCATGTGCTCGGCGTGCCACTGACTTTTGTGGCAACTCCGTGGACTTTGATTGCTGGTGCTGCATGGTACTGGCCAATTGTCTGCATCCTGGGTGGCTATGCTTTGCAATTTGCCGGTCATGCCGTTGAGGGCAATGATGCCGGTGAAGCCGTCTTTGTGAAGAGGATGCTTGGAATGTCCTATAGGGAGTATGGTCCCTGTGCGGAGCATTCAAGCAACACCGATCAGCGCGACGATAGGACATCAGGTTGAGATCTGTTGGCGACTTGTGTCATCACAATTGTGATGACAGTGCCTTCAGGAATGTGACTGCTGGAACAAGGATGTTCACAACAGTCACAGCATAGTCCGGGCTGATTGTTAATCAGAGATACTCTGGTGCCCGATCTCTTCCGTCGCTCTCGGCAGTGACAAGGATGTCCCATGCTTCGTCTCAGACAGTATGTTGAGCACCTTCGTGGAATCTTCACGTGGGTTTCAGACGGTTGTCTTTCAGTTCAGCCAGCGGCTTTGCTGAACAGTGTCGATCAGTCTCGGCCGGGTCTGCTTTCCCGTCGAATTGTCTCGGCGGCATTGTGCGCCTCCATTTTTGTGTCCGGGTGTTCGGCGACACAGAAGGTTGCTTCGCGAGATCTTCAGTGGGCAGATGGTGACAAGCCAACTCAGTGGTACAAGGACCACAACACTGCGATCGAACATCCGCTGATTGATAATGAAACTGCTGAGGCCGTGCAGGTGACGGAAGAACCTCGCAGTCTTCAGCGGCGCGTTGATGACGAAGTTCGCGAGATGAATCTCGATGAAGCCATCCTGCTTGCCTTGCAGAACAACAAAACGGTGGAAACATCGGCCGTTGGTGGCGTCGGCCAAACCTTTGTTCTGAACAGTCCGGATCAAATAACATCTGTATACGACTCTGCGATTCAGGAAACCGGCGTGCTGTTCGGTCGTCGAGGTATGGAAGCGGCTCTGGCCGACTTTGATACTCGATTCTCGACCTCCATGAACTGGGGGCGTACGGCCCAGGGATCTCACTCCTTGGCGCCAACGATTCTGGGGCAGGACACGGGGATCTTTCGCAGCGGGCTGGATAAGTCGCTGGCCAGTGGTGGTGCCGTTTCGGTCTATCACAACTGGAACTATCTGGGCAACGACATCGGCACGCCATTGTATCCTTCATCCTACACGGGATCATTGGGCGCAGAAGTTCGTCAGCCATTGCTGGCTGGTGCTGGCACGGAGTTCACTCGCGTCGCAGGCCCGAGTCGGCCAGGTTTTGGAGCGATCGCGGGTGTTAGTCAGGGCGTTGTGATTGCTCGGATTAACCAGGACATCACTTTGGCAGACTTCGAACGGGCCGTTTCCAATGGCCTGCGAACAATTGAAGATTACTATTGGGATCTTTACTTCGCCTACAGAAACTACGACAACGCCGTCTCATTTCATGAGAGTGCTTTTGAAACCTGGCGTGTGGCGCAGGCCAAGATGGAAATCGGCACATTGAAAGAGGCTGAAGAGCTGCAGGCTCGTGATGAGTTCTATCGAACACGATCGCTTGTGGAAACTGGGCTGAACCAGGTGTACCGCAGAGAGAGCGACCTTCGTCGGGCGTTGGGACTGCCTATGAACGACGGGACGGTTCTTCGCCCATCCATGGAACCAACAAAGGTCGAATTCAAACCGGACTGGGAATCGTGCCTGACCAACGGTCTGACAAAGCGTGTCGAATTACGTCGTCAGAAATGGCAGGTTAAGAGCCTTCAGTTGCAGCTCAATGCCGCTCGCAGTCTGGTACGTCCGCAGTTGGACGTCGTTGGCAACTACGGTGTCAACGGCTTCGGCGACAAGCTGATTTCTCAGAATGGAAGCAGTGGCTACGGTTCAATGACCGGTGACAATCTGGACACCTGGACGATGGGTGTCGAAATGAGTATGCCCATCGGTTTTCGTCAGGCTCGTAGCCAGGTCAAGAATTATGAACTGCTGATTGCCAGGGCGAATGCAGTTCTGGACGCTCAGGAACGCAGCATTGCCCATGAGATTGCAATCTCCATTCAGGACGTTTCAGTCGCGTGGGCGGCCGCTCAATCGAACCTCAATCGACTTCGCGCTGCTGAACGACGCGTTGAATTGCTCAAAGTCGAAGTGGATAGCGGGACCGCGATTGTTGACGTGGTTGTCAGGGCTCAGTCCAGCATGGCGGATGCGGAACGCGCCTACTATGAACAGCTGGTGGCTTACAACAAAGCGATTACCTATTTGAATCTGTCAACCGGCACATTGCTGGACGTGAACAACGTCCATCTGGCCGAAGGTTCATGGACCGGTGAAGCCTACGAGGATGCCAAGCTGCGAGCTGACGCAAGAACTCACGCGAAAGACGCTCCAAACCTGGAGACGCAGCCGCGAGAGTTTGCTTCACCATCACCGACCACCAGTGTTGAACGTCGAGTTTCGAAGCCAAAGGTGCAGGAATAAACGCCGTGCCGTGATCAATCGATAAGTGTTCTCCAGGCGGCAAACTCCGCCTGGATGCAACTTCGGACAAGATTGCTTCGGTGCGGCCGAGCATTCATGAATTTCCGTGTCGCCGCCACAGTTTTATGTGACAGACTCGAAGGAGACGGAACGGAAATACCTGGAGCGACGTCGTTCAGTTCCCCGGCGTTTGTTGACCCATGCAACAGCAATGAGCTCCCGGCCCCTGAATTTTGGAGATCGATGTGAATGGCAAAAAGCCCCGGGACAACTCGTAAGAAAGCCTCCAAACCAGCGGAAGTCGCTCCGCCAGCCAAATTGCAGCGAGCGAAGTCGAAGTTCTTTCAGCCGCGTCAATTAATCGCGGCAGCGTTCGTTGCGTTGGCACTGTTGATGATTCCCGTTGTGATCAGTCGCCTGCCAAAACTCGACGGGCGGCCGGAGTATCTGATCGGCCCGGAACAAGTCACGATTAGTCCGCCTCCTCGCTGGATTCCACCGGACCTGACCAAACAGGTTTTTGAACTCGCAGGACTGAAGGATCAGGAATCCTTACAGGACCCGACGTTGAGCGAAAGAATTGCTGCCGCATTCCACACTCATCCGTGGATTCAAAAAGTTGTGAGTGTCAGGAAGTCGTTTCCTGCGCGAGTTCAGGTGGAAGTGATTTACCGTGAACCAGTGGCGATGGTTCGAGGAATCGACGGACATTATCCGATCGACAAGAACGGAATCCTGCTTCCGGCTCAGGATTTTGCTGACGCGGACGTCGAAAGGTTTCCTGTTATCGAACGTGTTTCCAGTGTTCCGATGGGCAAGCTTGGAGAATCATGGGGCGATCCCGCCGTGGCGGGTGCTGCTCGACTGGCGGCTGTCCTGAGTAAGCAAAAGGACGGTAAGTCCTGGTGGAAGGAACTGGAGCTGGTCAGCATCGTGGTTCCTCGCCGAGTCGCGTTGACTGAGAACGCCAACGAACTTGAATACGAATTAAAGACCGCAGGTGGATCACAAATTCTTTGGGGGCGAGGTCCGGATTCGACTCATCCTGGAGAATTGACCGTCGTGCAAAAGATCGAGCGACTGATAGCCTTTCGCAACGACTACGGCGGCTTCGATGATCAACATGGACCGTATCAGATTGATATTCGCCCGTGGCAGGGCATCAATCGAAATTTCCTGGCCAAAGAACCGGGAGACACGGAGGCCCGCCAGCGCCTGTAAACGCGATTCCGGCTCACGTTGCTCGAGGCTGCTATAAGGCCGATCAATTAAGTTTGGAGACTCAATCGACTTGCCAGCACGGCGGGGTGCACCGTCGAAAGTCGACTGAAGCCGGAACTACAAGTTGATATTCTGTGCGCGGCCAGGATTGCGGTAATGATCTGAATAATATT
>CAIJTV010000974.1:0-2414 GCA_903823635.1 uncultured Planctomycetaceae bacterium | reverse complement strand
GTCAGAGCCCTCTTCGTCGCCCTCTTTCATACCCTTCTTGAACTGTACCAGGCTTTGCCCGAGTGATCGCATGGTCCCTGGCAGTCGATTGCCGAACAACAGCATGACAATCACCAGCACGATCGCCATTTCCATCCAGCCTGGAACCCAGGCAAAGATTGGTTGAGAAGCGATTTTCCACAGCAGATTATTCATCGGAATTCGTCCGAAAATTTGAGGATCAAAAACCCATCGGTCATGTGAACCATCTTACCAGTCTGAACGCGCGAAGTCTCAGGGGTATGAGGCAAAATCATGGCCGGGAATCCTGTTTCCCTCCGAAAAAGCCCCGCGCAGTTGGAAAAACCGGCTTTATCTCATCTGTTCAGCAATGAGAAACGCAATCTCCATGGCCTGCTCGTAATTGAGACGTGGATCCACCTGGCTGCGATAATCGCGTGTCAGATCCGATTCTGAAAGGTTCCCAGGTCCGCCAATGCACTCCGTGACGTCTTCCCCGGTGAGTTCGAGATGAATGCCCGAAAGTCGACTGCCCACTTCTTTGTGGATGCGAAACGCGGTAATGATCTCCGACATGATGTCATCAAACGAACGTGTTTTGATTCCATTGCGAGCTGTTTGTCCGTTGCCATGCATCGGATCACAGCTCCACAGGACTTTGCATCCGGAACGCAGCACAGCTTCAGCTAGCGAAGGCAACTTGGATCGGATCTTTTCAGCACCGAAACGATGAATCAACGTCAGTCGCCCCGGCTCATTATCCGGATTCAGAATCCTGATCACGTCGATCAGTTCATCGGGCGCCATGGAGTTGCCAACCTTCAGGCCGATCGGATTACGAATACCTCGGAAGTATTCAATATGAGCCCCGTCGATCGCTCGCGTGCGATCACCGATCCAGGCCATATGAGTCCCCAGGTTGTACCAGCCTCGCTGTCGTTCCATGCGAGTCAGAGCCTGCTCAAACAACAGCAGCAATGCCTCGTGGGATGTGAAAAAATCAACTCGCGTCAACTGCGTCAGTTCGCCCTGAGAGACAGCCTCCATGAATCGTATTGAATCGCTCAAAGACTCCAGCAACTGCTGATAACGCCGCGAGCCTGGAGTATTCCGGACGAACTCCAGATCCCAGTTCTCCGGATGATGCAAGTCCGCAAATCCGCCTTCGCTTAAGGCGCGGATGTAGTTGATTGTAAGCGATGATCGCTCGTACGCTCGCAGCATCAATTGCGGATCAGGTCGACGCTCAGCAGGCGTGAAACCAGAACGGTTGACGATGTCGCCACGGTAGCTGGGCAATTCGATATCGCCTCGTTTCTCCATGTCGGCAGATCGTGGTTTCGCGTACTGGCCAGCGATTCGGCCAACTCGCACGATGCGTTTCTTTGATCCACAGATCAGCACGAGGCTCATCTGGATCAGCACTTTCAGCTTTCGCAGAATTGTCCCGGAGTTACAGTCATCGAAACTCTCAGAACAATCTCCCCCCTGAAGCACAAACGCGTTGCCGTCTCCCGCCGCCGCCAATTGTCCTCGCAGTCGATCGACTTCCCACGCTGTGACGAGCGGAGGTAACTGCGACAACGTTTTCAGTGCCTCGGTCAGCTCGCCGGGATTGTCATAGTTCGGCTGCTGCAGTGCGGGGCGTTTCTGCCAGGAATCCGGGGTCCAGGTCGTAGTCATGATTCGAGAATGTGGTGGCTATGGAAATGCGTGTAGTCAAACTCTTGAGGTGAGACACCACAGGATATCGCACGCATCACATTTTGTATTCCGTTCGCCCCATTTCCCGCCGAGATCTCCGGAACGCATAAAAAGAAAGCGGGCGAGTCATCGTTGCGGGTGTCGATGACTCGCCCGTCGGAGCGTGGGCCAGCGCAGAGTTGGGATGCCGACCGGGAGGAGGGGTTGGCATTTCCTGAGCATTCGAAATCAAAAGATTTTGATCTTTTATACCCTTTCTGCTCGAAGTCAGAACGACTTCTTTCGCCCTGGAAATCCGGCCCATGAAGGAGTGCTGCCGGACGTCACGCTTCGCTCGCTGGGGAGGCTTCTGCCGCTGAACTCGAATTCCTCGGTCGGCTCAGAATCGGAATCCCCTGCTGTGATGGGGGCGTTTCCTTTTCTGGCGGGCTTGGTTGACTTCGATGTTGTGGGCTCCAGTTTTCGCGGCTCAGAACCCTCCGAGTCGCTGAGAAACTCAAAGAGGTCCGAATTCTGCTCTGTGGTTGGTTCACTAGGCTTCGCACTCGCGGGCTGACCGTCGATTCGTCGTGGCGTCGGAGCAACGATCGGTACCTTCTTGTCTCGCTTCAAACGCAGATCCACGTTCTCTGTCTGAACACCACTGGTTGCGGTCTTCAGCTCTTCGGACTTTGCTGTGAGGGACGCCTTAACGCTGCTGTCAGCTCCTG
>CAIJTV010000973.1:0-14328 GCA_903823635.1 uncultured Planctomycetaceae bacterium | reverse complement strand
TCTGGATCCGCCTGAAGCACCTGAACCTGCGAGGAATAAATCAGAGCCTGCTGAACCAGCGTCGTCACATCGACTGAAATTGAACGTGGCGCGATTCCAGCTCGCTGTTGAACCAGACTATCCCACCACGCACTGAAGTTTTCCGGAACCACGACGGAAGGAGCGGGAGTTGGCGATTGTTCCACGCCAGCCGGCAGCATTCCCGTGCGGCCCATGTACGGACCGATCCAGTTTGGAGCATCAGATTCGACGGTGGCTCGGAAGCCTGAAGTGCCCGGAGCTGGTCCTCGGCCGGACCCTGGCGTCGCGGGTGTAGACACGGATGCTCCGTTGGTCGATGACTGAACAGGTGCAGTTTTCGAGCCGGGTGGCAGTTCGACATGAGCCTCTGAACCGCTGGCTGACGGTGCGGTTGGAACGGGTGTCGATGGCCTTGAGTCCACATCAGACCCGTTTGGAATCGTCAGATCTGATGGAGCGGCGTTCTGGATGTTCGCGGCATCCTGCATTCCTGCGAGACGAGTCGCTCGTCCCGGCGTACTCCCTGAAGTTCCAGGCACCGCCGCGCTGACAGAACCTCGCTGTGAACTTCCGCTGTGTGGTAAAGAGGCGACATCAGACGCCCCGACATAGTTGTAGCCTTGTCCCTGACGGCTATTCGATGCACCGCCGGCGAGACCGGAATGCCCGGCGCGAAGTGCTGGCATGGTCGAACTATGACTACCAGAAGTATCTCCAGCAGCGGATGTGCTTGCTGCGCCGTTGACAGGAACGCCGCGGCCAGAAGCTCCGAAGACGGGAGCCTGCAAAACTCCACGTTGGCCGGCCTTTGCAGAGTTCGCAGGAGCCAAAGATGCGGAGGCAGGACTACGTCGAACAGGAGGAGCAACCATGGGCCGAAAAGGAATGGATTGAACGGCTGAGTCTTTTCCACGGGGGCTAATCACTATCCCTGAATCGTCGCTGGTGTTAGCTGCGGCCGCTTGATACGAGCCAGGCAAATCAGTGTTGGAGTTTCCTGCATTGGTCATGCCTGCGCTGGGCATGCCTGCATTGGACTCTTGAAGGCCCGTCGTTGAGGACGTCGCGTACGAATCCGGTAGAACCTGAGCAGCGGACAACTCCATCCGGGCTGGCAACAGGGCTGTAGTCACCATTGTTGCAATGGCGGCCGAGGCAAGAATCGTTGCTGTTCTGCGCTCTTCCAGGCATTTGCGAAGCCATGTCACCAGTGTCGAGCACCGGGGAGTGGCTTCGAGGTTGCGGTTTTCCAGCAATGTATGAGACATGGACGGTTTCAGATCCGAATCAAATGATCGACCTGGAATTACGGGCACTCGTTAGCGTGCCCGCACACTGTCGGCTTCTGAAGGAATCGTCACAGGCGTCAAAATCCATCCAGCCAAATGCGAATCTGTACACTCGGATTCCGAGGACTATTCGACACGAGCCGACAATCCTGCCTGCCTTACCTCGTTGAACAGGAAAGGTTTTCCTGCAGCCGATTCTGCCGGTTTTTCTATGTGCATCGAATCGGCATTCCCACCGTCTGAAGTGGTTATAACCAGCAGTCTGATCACATCAATCATGCCGCGAGGTTCATTTTGGGAATCATGAAGGAGTACGGTGGACTCTGCAGTCTGTGATCTAGGTTTGAGAATGCCGTATAGCGCCGGGTCAGGCCGGTGCTGCGCGTCCTGTGGAAAGCACGCTTCCCGCCGGCAACCTGAAAATGTCAAAGATTTCGGATTGTCTCAATGGTATTCCGTCGCCGCAAATTGACTGATCGAGTCCAGACTGTTGTGGATGAAGTTCTGCATATGTTGCAGAGGGAAACACAGTCCGGATTTCAGCAGCACCGTCCTTCTGCGGTTCAGGCTGCGCGCCTGGAAGAACGAATCCTGATGAGCGCTTCGCCGATGGCTGTCGTCGCAGAAGGCGCAGTTCAGGCGGTCGACGCCAGTGTGGCTGTGATGGAAACACGCGTTGATTCCTCGACAGGATCCGACGTTGTCTTTGATGGGATTGTTGACGAAAACATTGCGTCCGAGGGCATCAATGAAGAGGGATACAGCGCGATCTCATCAGACGCGGGGAATCTGCTCGATCCGAATTCTGAAGCCGGGGCTCTCGATTCCAACGAGGCCTCTGGCCCCGAACTGATTGTGATTGACTACCGCGTTCAGGATGCGGATACGCTTCTGGAAGGTCTGCTGCGCGATGGCCGAGATGTTCGGCTGCTGCGGCTGGATGCGGACTTTGAGGGTCTCAGTCAGATCACCAATAAGGTGGAGCAGATTGGAAATGTTTCTGCCATCCACTTGTTGACCCACGGGCGGGACGGAGAAATTCTGCTCGGTTCAACACACCTGAATGCCACGACACTGTCCCAGCATGCGCCGGAACTACTGGCGTGGCAGCATACTTTTACGGCCAACGCGGACCTGCTGATTTATGGCTGCGAAGTCGCAGAATCGGTGGAAGGGCAGGATTTTCTGGATTCGCTCAGTGCATTGACCGGCGCGGATCTCGCAGCGAGTTCAGACGCGACCGGAGGATCGATCAGGGCTGCTGACTGGATTCTTGAATACAACATTGGTGAGATCGATCAGCCGGGAATTTTCTCTGCCACCGTGATGGATCGCTGGCAGCATAGTTTGGCTGTAGGCGGAACAGTCACGGTCACTACCACAAACGACGTGGTGGATGGCACTGTGACTTCGATTGCGGCATTGATCGCGAATAAAGGCGCCGATGGCAGAATTTCACTGCGCGAAGCCATCCTTGCGGCCAATGCCAACAGTGATGTGGATGAGATTCTGCTTACGGCCGGTGAGTATCGTATCCAGATCACAGGCAAAGACGACTCCGGGCTCAAAGGCGACTTTGATATCGCAGAAGGCGTCACGATTCGCGGAGCTGGCTCAAGCACGACGATTATCAATGGCGGTTCAATCGATCGAGTCTTTGACCTTCGCGGCAATGCGTCCGCGACAGTGATCGGCGTGACGATTACCGGCGGCAATACAACGGAAGACGGTGGAGGGCTGCGTGTCACGAAGAATGCGGTGCTGACACTGAGCCAGGCGGTTGTGTCAGGAAACTCGACTACCAGGAAGGCCGGAGGACTCTTTAATGACGGTACCGCGACTCTGACCGATGTGTCGATCGTCGGAAACCACTCCGGTTCAGACGGCGGGGGCATCGACAATTCAGGAGCCCTTGACCTCACGAACGTGACCATTGCGGGCAATACGGCGAATCGTGGAGGTGGTCTGCATCATGCTGGAGCGGGCAGCACGCTTGAGATGACAAGCGTGACGGTCAGTGGCAATACCGCGACGACTCAGGGTGGCGGCATTTATGCGGGACGAGATGCGTCATTGCTGAACGTGACGATAGCCAACAATGAAGCCACAGCGACCGGGGCGGGGATTTTTGTTCATTCCTCTGTGGGCTCATTTACGGTTCGCAATACACTGTTGTCTGGCAATAAGTTAGCTAATGGAACGTCTGTCAACGTCTCCGGTTCTGTTACTTCATTAGGAAACAATCTGGACAGCGAAGGCACAGCAGCCCTGAATCAGTCGTCGGATCTTTCCGGAGTGAATCCGCTTCTGCAGCCGCTCGCGAACAATGGCGGATTCACGCAGACACATGCTTTGGCGTCCAACAGTGTCGCCCTTGATGCAGGCTCTTCAGCCGCCGCACCTGCACTCGACCAGCGCGGGTTTGCACGTGATCTGACCGCGGATATCGGGGCCTATGAGTTTGATCGAGTCTTTCTGACGACCAGTCAATTCAGCGTGAATTCCACCACGAGTGCGGATCAGGTGACATCGGCCGAGACGCGAGGAAGTCAGAACGCGATTGCTCGCGACCACGCCGGGAACTATGTCGTCGTTTGGAGCAGTAACGCGCAGGATGGTTCCGGCTGGGGTGTCTATGGGCGTCGCTTTGATGCAAGTGGGCAGCCGCTGAGCGGAGAGTTTCTTATCAACAGCGTAACGTCAGACAATCAGCAATGGGCCGGCGTTGCGGCTGATCGCAATGGCAACTTTGTTGTTACCTGGACCAGCACTAATCAGGATGGAACAGCTCAGGGCGTTTATGCACGACGCTATTCTGCAGCAGGGGTTGCTCTGAGTGGTGAGTTTCTAGTCAACACCACCGCAACCGGCGTTCAGAAGAACTCCACCATCTCTATGAACTCCGCTGGCCAATTCGTAATCGCTTGGCAGGGAGAAGGCCCTGGCGACAGTTCCGGTGTCTTCTTCCGTCGCTATGCCGCGAATGGATCCGCCATCGATACGACGGACAAGAGAGCAAACGCTTCATCGACCGGCACGCAGATCAATCCTGGAGTTGCGATCGACGGGATCGGTAACATTGTGGTGCTCTGGCAGGACACAGCAAAGCTCTATTTCCAGAGGATTCTGACTTCCGAAAGTGACATCAATGGCACGTCCGGAACGTGGAGCACTTCCAGAGTTCAGATCGACAGTACACTGTCGACCAGTGATGCTCCGGCGCTTGCGATGGACGCCGCCGGAAACTTCACAGTTGCCTATCGCGAGCAGACCATTCTGCCTGGCATCTGGGTGCGTGGATTTAATGCGAACGGAACACAAAAATATTCATGGTTTCAGGCCGCCAGTGGATCTGCAACGAGTCCCTCCATGGCGATGGCCGCCGACGGCCAGTTTATTTTGAGCTGGCAGAACACGGGCGATGGTGATGGAACAGGAATTTACGCGAGGAAATACCTCGCCAACGGTTCCGCAAATGGAGCCGCGTTCCAGGTCAATCAATACACGACCGGGAATCAGAATCAGTCGTCGTTGACGATGATCGATCCGGGCAACTTTGTTGTGGTCTGGTCGGGAGTATCCGCCACAGACACGTCCGGGATCTCCAGTCGCCAATACGGAACGGGTGTTGCGAAGATCCTGCAAGCGCAGAACGATTATGTCACAACGGCCACGAACACGAGTATCAGCATTGATCCACTTGGTAACGACTCACGCTCTGCTGAGGGAGTTGCCATTCTTCTGGATGTTTCTGATCCGCTGAACGGGACAGCCGCGGTAGCGACGGACGGAACAATCTCCTATACCCCGAACACAGCTTATGCCGGCGATGACTCGCTCTCGTATCTGCTCTCAGATGGCGAAGACGGGACATCTCACTACTGGAGCCTTGGAGGCAACGCGGTTGATTCTGTCGGCAGTGCTGACGGCATCCTGAACGGCACAACGACTGTCGCCGGCAGCTTTGGAACGGCTTTACAATTCAATAAGTCGTCTGACTACGTTCGCATTCCGGACTTCACGTACACACCGTCGTTTACAGTCTCGTTCGATTTCAAGATCGACAACAATACCGGCTCAGTGTATCAATATCTTTATAGCCACGGACCATGGAACGCGTCAAACTCACTGCAGGTTTTGGTGGGAGAAACGGGAACAGGTTCGGATGCGAACGTGCTCAGAACCTATTTTGGCGACACGAATGACGCCTATAGTACGAGTGCACTCAACACGAATATCGCTTCACTGATCGGCGACGGCCAGTGGCACACTTATACTCTGGTTGTTGACAAGGCCACGGGAACTCAGGTCTATATTGACGGCGTCCAGCGTGTCTCTGCAGCAACTCGAGGCGGCGATGCGTTTAATCCTTCAGGGGATCTCTATCTTGGAGTCCGATCGGACCTGAACTCGGCGCGATACTTCGGAGGACAACTGGACTCGGTCAGAATTATCGATCGAGCATTGACCGTGTCTGAAGTCGGGGCATTGAATACGGGGAACTCGCCTTCGGCCGGTTCGACACAGTCGACAGCAACGGTTTATGTAACAGTCCAGAATGCTTCGCCGGTCGTTTCCATCAATGGTCCCTATCAATCGAGCGTCGGACTGCCAGTCACATTCAGCGGCTCAGGAACAAGCGATCTCAATAACGACACGCTAACCTACGAATGGGACCTCAATTACGATGGCGTCACGTTCAGCTCTGACGCGACCGGAATTACGATCTCAAAAACATGGGCCGAACTTCAGGCCGGTGGAACACAGGTTGGCACCAACAGTCTTGCACTGAAAGTGACGGATTCACGTGGTGGTGAGACCATGGCCATCACGACGCTGCAAATATCCGCGAATGCGGCTCCGACTGCACTTTCTCTGAGCAACTACATAATTCCGGGAGCACAGGCTGGCACTGTCGTGGGGACCTTAACAACGACGGACTCCACCACTGGAGATATTCATACCTATACAGGCACCGACAATCGTTTTGAGGTCGTTTCAGGCCAGTTGAAACTGAAGGCGGGGCAGTCGGTAAACAGAGACACCGAGACGTCGGTTTCGATGAGCATTACTGCGAGGGATCTCGCCGGCAATGAGCTGACGCGAGCCTTGGTATTGACCGTAGGAAATGGGCCGATCGTCGCTCGAAACAACGCCGGTTCAACAACTGAAAATACGATTCTGACCGTTGCAGCCCCGGGAGTACTCTCGAACGATGATGTCCCTGCAGGTGCAATCACCTCGGGGGCTGTGCTGGACTTTAATGCGGCTCAGGACACCAACGGCGACACAATCTGGCAGAACTCGACAGCCAACACCGGTTTCGGGCTGAATCTTGGCACGGGAGTGACTCGTAGCGCAGTTACACCGAGCCATCATTATGGCATTCTGTCGTCCTTTGACTTCAACGGATCAGCAACTTCCGGGGCCTATAGTAGTGCGCCGGTGGCGTCACTTCCTGGCAATCCCACAGATGGTGCCGGAACATTCGAACTCTGGTTCCGTCCGGATGAATTCACGAAGAAGTATATTCTGATCGATTCCGGAACTGCACTGCCTGGCAGTGGTTTGTCACTGCGACTCAATGGGACACAGCTTGAGTATTCTGTCTATTCCGGGGCAGCATTAGTCGTCGTGACTTCGGACATCAGTGCTCAGTTAGCCACCGGAGATTTCGTGCAGTTTGCGGGGACAGTGCGTCTCAACGCCGGAGCAGCCTCGATCGAAATGTTTGTCAACGGCGTTTCTGTCGGCACCGATTCGGACTCTGGCTTCACGTCATGGTCTGACATCACAGAGAACTTTGCACTTGGCAATATTGATGGATCGGCCACTGTTTTCTCCGTTGCTGGAGCGGATCCGTTCGCCGGTGAAATGGCACTCTTCCGGTTCTACGATACGGCGTTGTCGGGCACTCAGGCTCTGAACAACTTTAATGCTGTCGCGGGAACTCAGGCTGGGATCACCGTCACATCAACAGACACGACGACGGATTCAACTCGGGGAACTGCAGCTGTGGGAGCGAACGGTTCTGTTTCATACAACCCCAATGGACAATTTGAATCTCTCGCGGCAGGGGCAACCACAACAGATTCGTTTCGTTACACCGTGTTCGATGGCAACGGAAACTCAGACACGGCTCGAGTCACCGTGACGATTACCGGTGTGAACGATGCACCGGTATTGACCGCAGTATCCCCAACGCTGGGCACCATCATTGCCAACGAAAATTCGGCGGCCACCACGGTGAGCAGTCTGTTGGGGACTTCCGTGACAGATGTTGATACAGGTGCGCTGAGAGGAATCTCCGTCACAGCCGCGACCGGGACTGGCATCTGGCAATACTCAACCAACGGCACGACCTGGGTGAATTTCGGTTCTGTTTCTGCCAACAGTTCGTTGCTGCTGCGATCCACGGATCAAATTCGCTTTGCGGGAAGTGGAACAGCCGCCGGCACAGCGACGATGAGTTACGTCGCGTGGGATCAGTCAACCGGAACGGCCGGGGCCAAGGTTGATCTGGGAGTCACAGGTCGAGGCGGCACAACGGCCTGGAGCACGAATTCTGATACTGCCACGTTGAGCCTGAATCGAGTGAATCTCGCTCCGACAGCGACATCTGATAGCTATACGCTGCTTGAGGATACGACACTCTCAACCGGAGTTCCCGGCTGGTTCAACAACCAATGGACGACGCGTCAGAGACTGACGTTCAACAATGGGGCGGGCACAGCGCTGACCAATCAGGCAGTCCTTGTGACACTGGATGCCACGAGAATTGATTACTCGAAGACGTTGAACAACGGCCGGGATCTTCGATTCGTCGACGGCGATGGAACGTTACTGGATTATGAAATCGAGTCATGGGACGAATCAGGCACTTCGCGAGTCTGGGTACGAGTTCCTCAGATCGATGCGGCATCCAATACGGACTTCGTCTGGATGTACTATGGAAATTCCGGAGCCGCGAATGTTCAGAATTCCGGAGCCGTCTGGACCAACCAGGAAGCCGTTCTGCACATGAACGGCACGCCCGTTGATTCCTCGTCTAATGCACTGACTGTCACAACCTCGGGAGCGACAGCGATCAGCGGCGGCATCAGTGCCTCGGCCAGAGATTTTGACGGAGTGGATGACAACATCAAGCTGGGATCGTCGACAGATCTGAACAACATCTTTGCCAGTGGTGGAACAATCTCGGCGTGGATCAATCCGGATGGCTGGGGAGAAGGCGGATACGGTCGAATTGCCGACAAAGCAGCCACGCATCTGGCAAACGCGGGAGGAGAAGCGGGCTGGGGTCTGCAGGTCACTTCCGCCGGAGCGGTTTTGTTCGATCATGGATTCGGGACAACTCAGGGAGAATGGAAAACCAATAATGGAGTCATCGCATTGAGCGGTGGCTGGTACCAAATCACTGTGGTTTACAACGCGGGGACACCGACGACCGATCCGAAGATTTTCATCAATGGTGTTCAGTTTGCGGTCAGCGAAATCTACACGCCATCGGGCTCGATGCTGAATGATTCGTCCCTGCAACTCACGATTGGCAACCATGCGTCCGCAACGACTCGGACATTTGATGGAGCCATTGATGAATTCCGAGCTTCGCGAACGTCAGTGACGGCCGCGCAGGTGCTGGCTGACTATCAATCCATGATGGGCACATTCATGACGATCGGCTCGGCAGAAGCTGGCCCCACCGGAGTTCTGAGAAACGACAGTGATCCGGATGGAGATACACTCTCCGTTGCTTCCTGGACGAATCCGACTCGCAGTCAAGCTTTCACGATGAACAGCGATGGCACGTTCTCCTATACACCGCAGGCAAATTTTCACGGGACCGATACGTTTGCTTATCGTCTCACGGACGGCACCAACGTCCAGGCACCAGTGACGGTGACTTTGACCGTGCAATCTGTTAACAATGCACCAACGGCCGTGAGTGTTTCCAGTAGTTCTTTCGCGGGATACACGAATGCCGCGGTCGTCGGAAATATCACCGTCACTGATCCCGATGCGGGAGATACTCACACGATCACGGTCAGCGATACCCGCTTCGAAATCGTTTCCGGACAATTGAAACTTAAGTCAGGCGTGCAGATCAATCCGATTTCCGAACCGACCGTTACCATGGATCTCGTGGCGACTGACTCCAGCGGAGCCGGCAGACTTGTCACAACAACTCTGACTACGATCGATATCAATACTTCGCCAGCACTTTCTATCACCACAATCACGTCATCTGTGACCGAAAACACACCCGTCGGAACAGCAGTTCACCTTGCTTCAATTTCGATCAGTGATGACGGTATTGGCACAAACAACCTGAGTTTGAGTGGTGTAAATGCTGGTCTCTTTGAGTTGATCGGGCAGGAACTCTACCTGAGAGCGGGAGCGATCTTTGATCATGAAACGACCGCAACAGTCGGCGTGACGATTGAAGTCGATGACCCGGCGTATGCAGGATCTCCAGATGACGCAAAAGTGTTTTCGCTTGCAATCACGGATGTGAATGAAGCACCTTCGATCGCCATAACTCCGCTAATGGCCTCGATTGCGGAGAACGCGAACTCCAGCACGTTTGTTCGCGTGGCGGATCTCACAATCATTGACGATGCGATCGGTAGCAATCCGCTGACGCTGGTGGGGGCCGATGCGTCCAGGTTTTCTATCGTTGGAGATGGTCTCTACATCAACACTTCGACACTGCTGGACTTCGAAAGTCAGACGTTTCTGACGGTGGATCTTCAGATTGATGACACCGACGTCGGGGGAAGCCCGGATGGGACTGTCACTTTCTCGGTGACCGTGACCAACGTCAACGAAGCTCCCATTGCGGTCATGGACGGCCCTTATGTCATTGCGGAAGGGCAGGATCTGACGATCAACGCGAACGGATCCAGTGACCCCGACGGTGACGTTTTGACCTACGAGTGGGATCTCGATGGTGACAGTGTCTTCGACGATGCAATCGGAATTAATCCCACGCGAACATGGGCTCAATTGATCACGGATGCCCCGGGTGTCAACGATGATGGAATTCGCAACGTCCGGCTGAGAGTGACAGATGCTGAAGGACTGTCAACGATTGTGACAACGACACTGACCGTCACTAACACGCCGCCGATTGTCACAGTGACCGGAGATGCGACCGTCAATAGCGGGACGACTTACACTCTGAATTTGTCGTCAACAGATCCGGGGCAGGACACGATCACGTCATGGACCATTAACTGGGGCGACGGTACTCCTTCAGAAACGGTCGCGGGAAATTTCAGCTCAGTGTCGCACGTCTACGCGACTCCTGGCGGAACACGATCCATCACTGTGTCCGGAACTGATGAAGACGGGACTCACCCGATGACCGGCGGGCCGTTCGTGGTTGCGGTCAACAACTCCGCGCCGAATAACCTGGCTCTGTCGGACCTGCGTGTGACGGAAGGACTCTCAGGAGCTTCCGTTGCCTGGTTAACATTTACGGACGTCGATTTCGGTGATCGACATACCGCCACTGTCGACGATACTCGCTTTGAAGTTGTCAATGGCGAGTTGCGGCTCCGCAGCGGACAATCGTTGAACTACGCCTCCGAGAATACCGTTCCGATTAACATCACGGTCACAGACCTGAATGGTGCCAGCAGTACGGCTGGGTTTGTGCTGACTGTGAATCGCGTGGCTCAGGGAGCGGCAGATTCCTACGCGGTCGACGGAACTCAGCAGTTATCCGTTTCCAGTCCGTCGTCCGGAGTTCTGAACAATGATTCGGATCCGGAGAATGATTCTTTGACAGCCATGATCCAGTCCGGCCCTGCCAATGCCGCCGCTTTCGGGATGAACGCGAATGGCACGTTCTGGTATCGGGCGAGGGCGGGATTCTCGGGAGTCGACACATTCACGTACTTCGTCAATGATGGAGAATCGAACAGCGCACCGGTGACCGTGACGCTGACCGTTAACCAACCAGCCACGCTGGACTTTGTGCGAACCAGAGTGTCGATCGCCGAGAACACGGTGCTCAACAGTCGATTGCGAATCGGGCAGTTCGTAGTGACCGACGATGGCATTGGCACTAACAGCATTTCACTTGCTGGAGTTGATGCGACATTCTTTGAACTGGATGGAGCCAATGTGCTGTATCTCAAGGCCGGTGTCAGCCTTGATTACGAGACTCGTCGGAGTTTTCTGGTGACAGGGCAGGTCAATGATTCCACCATTGCCGGTGATCCGGACAATGTTCGAAACGTGGCTTTTGGCATTACCAATGTGAATGAAGGTCCGATTACGTCCGGAATCCTGAACACTTCCACCAATGAAGACGCCGGTCTTCAGTTAATCACCACAGCAGCCAGTTTCCACGATCCGGATCTGGAATCTCTGACCTATACCGTGACGACCGTAAGCCAGACGACAGGACTATTGGACTCCGTCAGTATCAATGCCAACACCGGAGTCCTTTCAGTGCAGGCAAAAACGAATGCTTTCGGAACCGCTGTGCTCAGGGTGACGGCTACAGATGCTGCTGGTGCAACCGTCTCTTCGCAGTTCACACACAGCGTCATCGCGGTCAATGATGCTCCCGTCTTGCTGAATTACAGCGGCGAAACGTTTTCCGGTCAGCCCCTGACAGCAACGACTCCGGGTCTTCTGTTGGGAGCGACCGATGTGGACGACTCTTCCATTTCGGTAGTTCTGATCCAGGGGCCGTCTCAAGGTACGGTCACGATAAGGCCTGATGGAAGCTTCACGTACACGCCCGCAACAGGCTACTTCGGCTCAGACAGCTTTCGGTTTGCAGGCTCTGATGGTCAGACTACCGGAGCAACAATGACAGCGAGCCTCTTTGTGCAGGCACCTCTTGTGGGAGGTAGTACTTCCGGCGGGTCGTCTTCCGGCAATAGTTCAGGCACAACGACCACCTCATCCGGGACGGCGACCACCAATTCGACCTCGGGCACTTCTTCGACCACATCGACGGCTTCAAGTTCCAGCGGGACCAGCAATACAACGGGGGCACCTGCAGGAAATGCAATCGCAGCTTACAGCACTTCCGAAGAGGACAATGAACTGTTGGCCATCGGAGTTTCTGCCGCTGCTAAATCAGACGACGAACATATGGCAGGATTTGTTCCGCAGCTGCAAATTCAAGAAGGTGACGCCGGCAGAACGCTTGCAACCTCTGCACCCGTCAGCCAGACGGCGACCGACAGGGATGCTGGACGACGATATTCTTTCGGTGAAGCGTACCCTGGTGCATCAGGATCCATGTCGCAACGTTGGGATGTTCATACGGATCTAACACCGCTGGAACTCCAGCGCCAGGAGTTCTACCGGGAGCTTGCGGCTCGTACGGAAGAACAGATTGACTCGTTCGAAAAGAAGCTCAGTCGCAACGTCAGCATGGATGGGCGAGTTGTCGGTTCTGTGGGTGTTGTGACAACGGGCTTCTCGGTCGGCTATTTGATCTGGGCAGTTCGAGGCGGCATGTTGCTGTCGGGCGTACTTTCTCAAATCCCCGCCTGGACCATGCTTGACCCTCTCATGGTGATTGATGGTGAAGGGAAGGACGACGACAAGGAATCTCTGCAAACGATTATGGATCGCGAACAAGCTCGTTTGAACAAGGCATCACCGCCACAAAAAACCTGAGATCTCCAACCAAGTTGCGCTGTGATGAATTGTCCTGGCTGATGATGGCTCCTGAGAACGACATTACTTTCTGGTACCAGAAGTTCTGAATATGAAAAACCTGACTGCTGCTTCAAGAATTACAATCGGCCTCGTGTGTTCGATGGTCGGGATATTGATCACAGCCAACTTTCTGGGCCTGCTTCCCGACCAGAATGTCGTGATCACTCAGGGACGCGCGCAGCTTACGGAGTCGCTGGCTTTCAGCACATCCTTACTGTTGTCCAACAATGACCGAACCGGCATCGAGCAGATCCTGCGGAATGTGGCGACTCGCCAAAAGCAGGTCCGTAGTATCGGTGTTCGGCGTGCCGACGGCGTCGTGGTTGTGGCTGTGGGAGATCATAACACCTTGTGGCCTGCAACTATGAGCGACAATTCCAATGCAACTTTCATGCAGGTTCCTTTGTCCCACACCTCCGAAGGTACCTGGGGTAAACTGGAAGTCAGCTTCCTGCCGCTCGACTCCGGCCGCTGGTACGCTTTCGCCGAAAATGCTCAACTGCAGTTACTGATGTTCGTTGCTGTTTCCGGGTTCTTCTCGTTCCGTCTGTTTCTGCGATTCGTGCTTAAGAATCTGGATCCCTCGCGTGCCGTCCCGAGACGCGTGCGAGAAGCCCTGGACATTCTGAATGAAGGACTGATGATCGTCAGCCTCGACGACCGAATCCTGCTCGCCAACAATGCCCTGTCAAGAACAGCTCGATGCTCAGCAGATTCACTCGTGGGCCGCAAAACAAGTGAGATGAGCCTGAAGCGAACAGACAATTCGACAACAATGCCCTGGACTGAGTGCGGCCTTGCAGAACGACCCGTCTCAGGAGTCACGATGGATTTTGTTGATCCATCCGGCGAAAAAAGGATCTTCAAAGTCAACTGCTCTCCGCTGTTCGGCAATGAAGGCAAGATCCGTGGGGTCATGGTGTCACTGGACGATGTGACTCAACTTGAAAAGAATAAAATCGATCTGAAGCTTGCCAAGGAAGAAGCTGACGCTGCAAATAAGGCGAAAGGTGACTTCCTTGCCAATATGAGCCATGAGATTCGAAACCCGATGAATGCGATCGTCGGTTTCACAGACATCCTTCGCCGTGGTCTTGAAGATTCTGAATCCATACGAACAACGTATCTCGACACGATTCACGCCAGCGGTACTCACCTCGTTGAGCTGATCAATGATATCCTTGACTTCTCCAAGATCGAAGCCGGCAAACTGGAACTGGAAATTCGTGAATGCAGTCCTTATCAACTAATGAATGAAGTCGTCAATGTCCTGCGAATGAAGGCCGAGCAACAGTCATTGAGCCTTTCGATCAACCTGCGTGGTGCC
>CAIJTV010000972.1:0-2015 GCA_903823635.1 uncultured Planctomycetaceae bacterium | reverse complement strand
CGGATTCCGTCAACGAAGCCCGCAATCAGGCGTTTGATCTGGTTGCAGGCACGGCTGCTCAAAAGCCGATGACCGATCAGGCGGGGATGGTCGTGTTCGGGCGAACGGCGGCCGTCGAATATCCGCCGCGGGAAACATTCCCGTTCGAAAAGTATATCAACTCACAGGTCAGCCAGGACGCAACAAATCTCGAACAGTCGCTGGCTCTCAGTGCGGCGATGTTGCCGGAGGAGCATCTGGGGCGCATCGTACTGGTCAGCGACGGCACCGAAACCGTCGGCCAGTTGAAAGATATCGTGGATGACTTGCAGGCTCGGAATGTCCAGGTTGACGTTGTTCCGATTGAGTACGACTACAAACACGAAGTCCTGCTGGAACGGCTGGACCTTCCGCGCTTCGTGAAGCTCGGGGAAACCTACGAAGCGTCGGTGGTGCTGACGTCGTTGGCCAAGGGCAAGGGAACTCTGGTGCTGATGGAAGGCGAAAATACGATTGCTCGCCAGGAAGTCGAATTCGAAGCGGGCAAGAGTCGTTACTCGATTCCTATCAAAGTCGATCAGCCCGGCTACTACGAGTACGCCGCGCGAATTGAAGTATCGCCCGATCAGGATAGTCGCAGCGAGAACAATTCCGTTCGTAACTATCTGTATCTGGATGGTCCCGGTCGAGTTCTGTTGGTCATGGATCCTCAGAGCAATCCGGCCGAGTGGAAGCCGATGGAAACGGCCTTGCGACAGGGCGAACGTCAGGTTGATGTATTGAGTGCTCTGGAATTTCCGCTGGATCCGCTGTCATTGATGCCTTACGACGCCGTGATTTTCGCGGATGTGGCAGCCGACTCATTGCTGTCGAATCAAATGCAGGCGATGCACGATGCAATTCGCAATCTGGGCATCGGGTTTATGATGGTCGGCGGGCCCAACAGTTTCGGCCCCGGTGGCTGGCAGGGATCAGTGATCGCGGACGCACTGCCGATCTCCATGGAGATCAGCAACAAGAAGATTCTGCCCAAAGGTGCGTTGGCCATCATTCTGCATACCTGTGAGTTTCCTCAGGGCAACAGTTGGGCCAAGCGTATCACCAAGAAAGCGATTCAGGTTCTGAATTCAGAAGATCTTGTCGGAGCGATGGCTCAGACGATGAACGGTGATGAATGGATTTTCGAACTCACGCCGGCGTCGAAGTATGCCGAGCTGGTTCCGCTGATTAACAATGCCACAATCGGCGATATGGGTACCTTCGCGACGACGATGGAGATGGGCCTCAAGGCGCTCAAAGACTCTGATGCCTCCAGCCGCCATATGATTATTATTTCCGATGGCGACGCTTCACCGCCACCGCCTGCGTTGGTGAAAGCTTTCCAGGAGGCGCAGGTTTCGGTGTCGACGGTGGCCGTGTTTCCTCATAACGGGGATGTCACGATCCTCGAAGAGATCGCCAAAGCGACGAACGGGCGTTTTTATTATCCCAATGATCCCAATCAGTTGCCATCGATCTTCATCAAAGAAGCGAAGACTCTGCGACGCAGTCAGTTGCAGGTTCGTGATTTCGTCCCGGTTCTGACGAACGTCGATCCGATGCTTAAGGAGATTTCCGATTCACCACAGCTGCATGGTTATGTTTTAACGACGCCTCGTGATGATCCCCGGGCGACTGTTGTGCTCGCGGCTCCTCCGACAGAGAGTGAATTAAAAGCGGGCGAAACCGAGGCTGATCCGATTCTTGCCGTCTGGCGTTACGGGCTGGGCGTCACGGCGGCATTCACTTCGGATCTGACCGAACGCTGGGGCAAAGACTGGGTTGGTTGGGACCAGTATCAAAAGCTGGTCAACCAGATGATTACTCGCATCGGCCGCGCGCGGCGCGAACAGTTTTTGCGAGTTTACACGTACGTTAATGGCAATGAAGGCGTGGTGGTGGTTGAGGACTTCCATCCCGGCGAAACACTCCTGGATGTCACCGTGTCTGTATCCGGGCCGAATGGATTCGAACAGTCACAGCAAGTGCGTCAGATT
>CAIJTV010000971.1:0-1977 GCA_903823635.1 uncultured Planctomycetaceae bacterium | reverse complement strand
GGAAAGAACGTATCGTCCTTAAACGCCAGCCCGGCGCGTTTGTCCTTCCGGACGACTCGACCGATGATCGAGTTAATATTCATCAGAGCGCCGCCAAGTTCCGTCACCTGGGTTTGCGGAACTTCTTTGCCTCCGACGATAAAGACGACGCTTTCGTTGTCGTTGCGGACAGACTCGACCTTTCCATCCACTGGTGTGGCATCACTGCTGATTCCGATCAGATTCATTCCGACGGCAGATTGTGGCGGAACTCGCTGAAACATCAGTCCGCCTGTAGCTGGGTTGAGCATATCTTCCCGGTCAACTCGAGAATACGCTTCGATCGGACGGCTATTGATCGGAATCCGCACCATGAACGGATCTTCGCGTTCGACAGCGAAAGGATTCAGGTTGACTCCCATCAGGAACAGGATGCCCACAACGCCACCGACTGACGTCATGAGAACCAGCATCAACCCCAGCCAGAATCCGGCAGATGAACGACGACGTTGAGGTTGAATAGGACGCATAGAAGACCTTTACGAGAACTGGTTCAATGATCAATACAGCAATATCTAAAACTCAACCAAACGAACGTCCATCCCCCACCGGGTCTACCCCGGTGGTCTACGGGCTTTTGCACCACTCAGGTACCGTCTGAGATTAGAAAACAAGTCGTACAAATGCCGATTCCCAACGTATCAGCCTGATGGCGTGGACTTAAGGATTCTTCTGTGAGCGGCACGGCGCTAGCCGCCGGTGTTTTCCAGTCGTTATGACGAGACTCACCGGTGGCTAGCGCCATTCCGCTCACTGTCCGAATCCATTCCTCAATCGAACACCTCCCTGCGATAAATCGCCTGCGCCGAGATGACTCTGCGATACGGCCGCACTGGGCGGCCACCCGTGAAGGCCTGACTGCCCATTGCGCCTTGCGCTCCGAGTCCGTATTGGCCTCCGTAAGTTCCCGCATAGAGTTCCGGACCTTCCAGAGGAGCCGCGATCAGATCCCCAGGCCGATCTCCGGGACTGATTTCCGTCACACCACCATCATCCGCCGCATTGGGACGCCCAATGGTGGCTTCAAATGGATACTCGGCTGCCGCTTCGTCATGCCGAAAACTACTCATTGAAGCGGATTGAAACGGGAAATTAATTCTGAGTGCGACGATACCGCGTTGATTAGACGCCAGACTGAAGGGGTCTGGGTTTGTCCCGGAGTTTTCCGTGGGTGTTGGCTCCGTGTCAATTTCTTCAACGATTGGCACCCAGCGAATTGCCTCAACGCCGTCAATAGTGCGGGATGAAACGACTGGAATGCCCACGACATAATCGGTCGCGATCCACGATTTATATTCGAGAGCACTCAGGTAGGGCGAAGTCGCCGACGCAGTATCAGCATTCACTGGTGGAGTGATGTCAGTTGTCCGACGCAGTAATGCGCCCGGATACCGCAACAACCATGCATCGGAGACTCCATCACCATCGAAATCTGGCCGATCAGCAATCATCATGGTCACAAGTTGTTGATTGAGAAGCGGCAGCGTTGGGACCAGATCACGAAATATATTTGGTTCATCAGGAGGGTTGACCGGGAAGTTCGAGTAGAACTGATTGAGATCAATAACAAGCATCGCATCGTCAAAAATTCTGAGTCGAACTTTGCTATGGTGAATTGCCCCGCCGATGTTTTCATCAGGAAGATTGGCGGCGTCATCGAAGTTCATATTGGAAGGCAGCGGCGTGCGTGAGATCTCACGAGCTCCGAGATCGGCAGCTTGTTGAAGGCCCTGAGCGACATACAGAGCATGGCCGAACGTAAGGATCGCGGCGAGGATCATGTACATGACCAGCGCAACGAGAGCGAACTCGACCAACGATTGACCTCGCCGCGCGCACCGTGAGCGCATGCCAAAGGCACTGCCGTTGCGGACGTCAGATCGATGGGAATTCATGATTGTTAGGTCACTCCAAACCGGGCGAGCGGCTGGGCGTCAG
>CAIJTV010000970.1:0-1841 GCA_903823635.1 uncultured Planctomycetaceae bacterium | reverse complement strand
GAAGCCGAACAACAGCTTTCGACCGCCATTGGGAATGGCGGACTTCAGCCGGACCTGGCGGAGGCGGCAATGCGGTCTCTTGCAGTTTGCAGAATACGCCTCGGCAAACTGGAAGAAGCAAAAACAGACCTTCAGCAGTTGCAGCAAGGCGCAACAGAAATGGACCTTTTCTGGCTGGCCAGCGCTGAGTTAGCCCTTAAGCAAGGTGACACCGCAGCCGCGAAGAAAGCCATTGCGGAAGCACGCAGGTGTAATCCATCTGTGAAGTTGTCGGAAGAACTTCAGAAAGCTCGTTGAGTTCCTGTAGTCTGGCTTTCAACTGCTTGCGATTCCATTCAGCATTCTTTCTCGCGTCTACGATGGGAGACTGCTCCACGAAATATCGCGACTCTTCGGGAATCGGGATACTGATGCGTCAGAGATCTGGGCTACGTTTTTGACTGGCCTGCCGCACTTGCATTTAGGGAGAAATCTCACACTCAAGGCAAAAAGTCGTCCTTCGTGGTGAGGATCAGAAGCTGAGCAGAAGAGCAACGGAAGTTTTTCGGATTCGATCCAGAAATGCGTGAATGTTGCCAGGAATCGCAGTTGACGGACGAATAATCCGTCCGCTTCTTCCGTTCCTGACCAGCACAACCATCGCAGCATTTTGAGAGCCGCATGATCTCAGACGAAATCGAACGACTCATTCAGCTTCGTAACTCCGGAGCACTCTCTGAAGAAGAGTTTCAGCAGGCCAAATCACGAGTTCTTGGTGGGCAACCCCAGCCTGTTTTTTCTCAACCAAGTGGCTATGCCGAGGCGCCGTCGGGACTAATCTGCGGGCTCGATCCAAAACTATGGTGCACTCTGATGCACGCGTCGCAACTGCTGACATGGACCGGTGTCGGTGTCGTGGCGCCGCTGATCATGTGGATTATCGGGAAGGATGAATCAAAAGAAGCCAATCGCCATGGACTTGTCATCCTGAACTGGATGCTGAGCAGTCTCGTCTACGTCGTCGTTTCGTTCGTGCTCAGCTTTCTGGGGATTGGAATTCTGATGATCATCGTGCTGGGCGCTCTGCACGTCCTCTTCCCGATCATTGGGACCCTCCAGGCCAGCAGCGGCAAACTGTGGAGATATCCGCTCAGCATCAACTTCTTTGACCCTGATTCGGTCGTCTGATCGGCTCTCGCCACAGCCACACTGCCTTGCCCCGGTTAATGAGTAAAACCCTCCCTTGGGCTACCGGGAGGCAGATTCTCCGAGTCTGGAGGCTTTCCGGAGCAGCCGCTCACGCTGTTGGAGACTCGGGAACAAATACGAATTTGCTGGCTTTTCCGACCCCTGGAATTCTCAGAACACGGTTTTAGTGGACGGATTTATCGTCGTTACCCGCGACTTCGCCTAAATTCCATGGTCCGCGCAGTATTGCGTGTAGGCTGATGGTAGACTGTTTCGCTCGGAAAACCGAAGAATTCGTGGGGACGAATTCTGTTGTTTAATACAGGCTGAGCGAATCTGCATGTCTAATTCATCTGCTCGTGATGTTGTCATCACAGGTATTGGTCTTGTTTCACCGCTGGGTATCGGTCGAGACGCGTTCTGGTCGAATCTGTCTGAGGGTCGCAACGGCCTGAAGAAGATCGAACTCGCGTCATTCGTCGGAACGCCGGGTTGTATCGGGGGCGAGATCTCCGACTTCAACGATGAAACCGCAAAAAAACAGCACCTGAAATCGGTCCGCAAAAATCTCAAGGTCATGTGCCGCGAGATCCAGTTGGGCGTTGCCTCGGCGCTGCAGGCCATGGATGATGCGGGACTTCAGGCTGGCTCGGTCACTCCTGATCGGATCGGCG
>CAIJTV010000969.1:0-3849 GCA_903823635.1 uncultured Planctomycetaceae bacterium | reverse complement strand
GGCCACCAAAACCAGGGTAACCACCGGCACCAGGGATGCCACCAAAACCAGGATTGCCACCGTAGAAGTACGGATCCGCCGGCCCGAAGCCCCCGCCATAAAGAAAAGGAGTCGCTCCATAAGCCGGAACTGGTACGATCGCGGGAGTGAACAGTCCACTTGAGAGATGATGTACTCCCTGGGGAGTTCGTACCACTCCAGCAACAGTTCGGCCATTGGAGTACGTCGCCGAAGATGTTCCAAACCGCGAAACACCCGCAGCATATTGCCCGTTCACAAGATTTCCGGAACCATAATATCCTCGCCCGGGATTAAAGTGCCGAGCGTCGATTCCTCGATAGTCGCGAGGATGCTGAGCAACAGCCGTTGAACATACCAGCCCAATCATCAGCGCCAACAAAGGCATTCGAATCCCGAAAGCCAAATTTGACGAAGTTTGAGATGCCATGGCAGATATCCCCGACAGTGCCTTGTGACGAATCGCCTGCGACATGCGGCTTTTCGCACGGTGAAGTATACCGTCAGCAATCTGCATTTGGGAAAGTATTTTCCCGACCACGCCAAGCGAACAATGCGAAACATTCTTGCCAGTGCAGTTGATACGCCCCGGGGCAAAGGCCCATCAATTCACTCGGCAAAGTCCAATCTGACCGGCCCTATAACCCCAATGTTCCGAACGGCCGAAAGAGGTTGTAAAAAATGCGGGACTCCCTTTTTGAGGTAAGAAACTTCCAGTTCTTGCGGTATTGACGCCCTGTAATGGCCGTCCCGCGACTAAGAGGCCTCAACAAAACCGGGACAGGTACCGTGCCGCTCGATCCTGGAATTCTTCAAGAAGCCTCGTTCCTGAGCCCTCAATTAATCTGTTCATTGGCCGATCGGCCGCTGAACAGGTCCTGACCGATTGTACCAAGGAACCAGTCCTGTCCCGTTGATCCCATCAACGTATCGATGGCATTGTCGTTCAAAACGGTGGATGCGTTCAGGAATGTCGTCCCATTCAGGCGAGTTCCGGAACCCGTGCCCTTCAGGTTCGCTACTCGACTGGCGTAGCTTCGGCTCGATGTCCATTCAGCCAGCACAAACTGCAGTGCGACGGCGTCGTTCTCGAAGGTCACTCGATTGCCAATCAGAAGATCTCCATCACTGTCCCCCGTCAGCAGGTCTGCTCCAAGGCCACCGATCAGGAAGTCAAACCCCGCATCACCTTCCAGTTGGTCATTGCCTGATCCCCCGGAAAGGATGTCGTTCCCGCCATTGCCTTCCAGTTGATCCTGCCCTGCTTCGCCGAACAGGAGATCATTCCCGCCGCCGCCGTCGATGGTGTCGTTGCCGTCTCCGCCGCGAACGGTGACCGGGATCGTCACCGAGTCATGAATGCTGACATTGTCGTTTCCGGCGAGCATATCAATTTCGATGCTCTGAACCTGGCTAACTGAGTACCGGATCACCGTCGGAATCAGGAAATTGCCGACAATCTGGTATTGATTGCCGACTCTTTTGATCTGCAGTTCATCAGTGCCATTTGTTGCAACGATCTTCAGGATTCCGTTGATCAGTGTCACCCCTGGTCCCGAATTCACGGCAGAGACCGTGACCGTGAAGGACGTCGATACTGAGAGTCCTCCCGCATCAGTGGCTGTGACCGTTACTGTTGTCACGCCGGTCAGCGTCGCACTGAAGCTGACCGTCAAATTACTGCCACTGACTGACGTGCCCACCAGCGCTCCGTTTGAACTGACTGCAGAATACGTCAGGGTCACGTTATCAACGTCGCTGAACACATTGAGCAGGCTGATGGTCTGATTGGCTGCTCCCTGAAGCACCGAAATGTTATTCAGTGCGCCTGAAACAATCGGAGCGTCATTCACGTTCGTAAAGTTGATCACTGCCGACAAGGCTGGGGAGTTTTGAGTCCCGGCCGCGACCGTCAGCACATAAGTCGGAGCCGCCTCGCCTCCGTTATGCACGAACCGAATGACGCCAGCATTGATCTGAGCCTGTGAGAAACTTGTGATCGCCACACCCGGAGCCGTTGTTAATTCAAATCGCCCGCCTGAAATACCACTCGCAGAGTACACGAGCTGCGTCGGACCAAACTCCGGATCCGACGTGCTGATTTGTGCTGATGTCAGCACCACTGAGCCACCTTCAGAAATCGTCAGCGTATTCACAGAGATCACCGGACCATCATTGTCGGTTACTGACAACGCATCATTGGCTCCAATGTATCCGCCCGCGGTTGAAGAAATCATAACAGGCTGTGCACCGTCGTTCAGAGTATCATCGACACCCGAAACGGTGAAGATAACCGATGTCTGCCCTGCAGGAATCGTGACGGTCGTCGGTACCGAAGCCTCTGATGTATCGCTGGAAAAGAGACTCACGGTCAGCGGTAAGCTCAGATTGGAGTCGTTACGAGAGACCGTGCCAGTCGCCGTTCCCCCATTCTCTGAAATGCTTGTTGGAGTAATCGTCAGCAACAGAGTCAACACATCGTTGTCGAGGTTCAGCACGGAAACATCTTCAGGATCAATCCCGGCATAATCGCTCGTGCCGCTGATTGCTCCGGTCACAACATCGAAGCGAATATCTCCGTCGACGATCGAGTCATTAACGCCGGTCACGCTGACAAACTGCGGCACGTTCCAGTTCAACGGAGTGAAATTCAGCACAGAAACAGACACCGAACCTTCGGTCAGATCGCCAGAAGAAATTGGGACCGAAACATTGCCAGTCGGCTCACTGTTCAGCACGATCGAAAATGTCGTCGACGTTCCGTGTTCGCTGATACTCCCAAGCACCGCCCCCACAATCACACCACGGAGATCATCGTCGATGATTGAACCGTTCGCACCACCAGCCTGGAGGCCGCTATACTTCGGATCAGCGCTGACGGCAGGTTCCGGGGTGATGCCGACTCCAAATCCGTCTTCCGCAATCTGGTTATCAATCCCAGTGATTACGACCACCTGAGGCACGTTCCAGTTCGATGGTGTAAAGGTCAGGGAAGAAGTCGAAAAGGTGACCTGATCCGGAGTGGCGTTATTCAGTGCAAACGTCACGTTGGCCGTTGGTTGTGTCTTCAACGTGATGGCCACAGAATCTGACACGCTGCCTTCGACAATCAGAAGCCCGGTGTTCGGCGTGAACGTAATTCCGGCCGTGTCGTCATCTAAAGTCAGAGCCGTCACAGTGCTGCTGGCGATCGCATCGAACGCTTCATCACTGAGCGATGAACTGACACTGACAGTGATAGTTGAAAGCTGGGCGTCGTCGTCAACAACGTCATCAACGCCGGTTAATGTGACCAACTGCGCCACATTCCAATTGGCAGGCGTAAATGTACGTGTTGCCGGAGCCACGGTGGCCTCAGTCAAATCACCACTGGTGATCGTAATAACAACATTCGTCAGAGGAGCCGCATTCAGAACAACGCCAAAGGTCTGGGTCGCGCCACTCTCATTAATCGTGAGAACACCGCCACCGATGATCGAAAATCCTGCAACATCATCATCGGTCACATTCAGAGCCACTGATGTTCCGACATGCCCTGCCGCCGTAGCCGAGATTGTTACCGCCTGAGTGCCGTCCACGATCAAATCATCGATCGCAGAGATATCAAACGACACTGACAAAGCACCCGCAGGTATCACGACAGAAACCGGCACTGATGCTTCACTGCCGTCGTTGACCAGCAGCGTTACCGTCAGTGGCTGTGAGTCATCACTGTTGCGACTGACGGTTGCCGTGGCCGCGTTCGCTCCGGCTCCTTCAGAAATCGATGCGGAAGAAACCGTGAGCGACAACTGTGCCAGGTCATCGTCGAGATTGGTCGCAGTCACATCC
>CAIJTV010000968.1:0-7399 GCA_903823635.1 uncultured Planctomycetaceae bacterium | reverse complement strand
TGAATACGAAGAGAACGAAAAGAATCCTCTGGCTGATATCCGCGAATGTTTTGCTGTTGCTAAAACGGCGATGAACACCGTCAGCAAACGGAAGTAACCCGCGATTTGATTTTGAAGTCTCCTCTGAGCCGCGACGACGTTAACCCGTTTTCGTGGCTCATTGTGTTTTGCTGCCAGTGTGACGACAGGCCGTAGCCAATCATGTTTAACGGCAAGCCGCAGGCGACAGCCCTTTTCTGCCGTCATTGGATTTATCTCCTGATGGCATGAACATTCTGAGCGGCATGGCTCTCGTGCGTTGTCAGCCTCGGCGACGTCGGTTGGACATTCTTGTCCGACTGGGTTTCGACAGTTTACGCAGGCGACATCCCTCGCCGACGCTTCGGGTTAGGATGAAATCAACAGCTGCGGGGGTTACATACTCATCTCGTTCGATTGCATCAGGCTGAGTCTGTCGTCAAACTTTGGGGTGGTGGTTTAATCCCCCGCAACCCAACGCGACTATACCAAAGCCCCTCCGCCATGCTGTCCCGACTCGCTACGTATACCCTGTTCGGAATTGAAGCTCGCCCTGTCGAGGTCGAAGTCGATATTTCCCCCGGTGCAATTCCCAAGGTGATTCTGGTCGGACTGGCCGAAGCGGCGGTCAAAGAGAGCATTCATCGGATCGAACGAGCACTCGTCAACAGTGGCTACGGTCGTCCCAATGATCGAGTTGTGATTAATCTGTCTCCGGCGGACCTTCCCAAAGATGCAGCGTCTTTGGATCTGCCAATTGCATTGGGATTCTTGATTTCAGACGCTCAGATCGAAATCGAACCGGGGAAAAAAGTTGTCTACGTGGGTGAGCTGGCTCTGGATGGCAGTCTGCGTCCGGTCAAAGGCGTTCTGTCCATGGCTCTGGCCGCCAGAGATTCCGGGCAGACGCATATCGTTGTTCCGGCCGCGAACGCGATGGAAGCGGCGGTCGTCGAAGGCATTGACGTCATTGCGGTGGGAACGCTGGCGGAGGCGGTTGGCTTCCTGACCGGCTTGTTGCCTCTGGATCCCGTCATCTTCAGTTGGGACAGCGCGCGGCGCAGCTTTGGGGTTTATGACATCGACTATGTTGACGTCAAAGGTCAGGAGATGGCCAAGCGAGCAGTGATGGTGGCTGCGGCCGGTTGTCATCATCTGCTGATGATTGGATCACCGGGAACCGGCAAGACGTTGTTATCTCAACGCCTGTGCACGATCCTCCCGGAACTCGAACCCGAAGAAAGTCTCGAGACAACTCGCATCTACAGCGCTGTCGCGCAACTTGAACCTGGGCAGCCGTTGTTGTTGCGTCGTCCGTTTCGAGCACCGCATCACACGATCAGTGAAGCCGGACTGGTCGGAGGCGGCAGTATTCCTCAGCCAGGTGAAATCAGTCTGTCTCACAATGGTATATTATTTCTCGACGAGTTGCCGGAGTTTAATCGTCGAACGCTCGAGGTGCTGCGACAGCCGCTGGAAGATCAGCACGTTACGATTTCTCGAGCCATGGGCAGCGTCACGTTTCCGGCGAACGTGATGTTAGTCGCGGCCATGAATCCGTGTCCGTGTGGTTTTCGAGGTGATCCGAAACGCAATTGCAGTTGTGCACCGCTGGCGATCGAACGCTATCTTAGTCGTATCAGTGGACCGTTGCTGGACCGAATTGATATCCACATCGAAGTGCCGCCGGTGCCGTTTCGAGAGCTGTCCGACAAGTCCGAGGGCACTTCCAGCGAAACAATGCGAGAAGCCGTTGTCGGGGCAAGGAAGCGACAGAACGCTCGTTTCAAAAAGGAATCGGTTCGTGTAAATGGCAAGATGAAGCCGCCTCAGATTCGACGATTCTGCCGTCTGGAGTCGGATGCCGAGGGACTTCTGAAGCACGCCATGGAAGAAATGGGCCTGTCAGCACGGGCACACGACAAGATTCTGCGAATCAGTCGTACGATCGCCGATCTGGCCGATAGTGAAGAGATTAGTTCGGTTCATTTAACCGAAGCGATCAACTACCGCACACTGGACCGGAATTACTGGCAGCAGTGACGACTTTCAATCTCGCACATCCGTATTGAGACCGCAGTTCGCTGAGCCCCGAGTCACTTCCGTTGTCGTTCTTCAACTCACGAAACGCTATTGAACGGCTCCCGTTGTTTCGTGTGTGCCTTGAGCAGTCTTCGTTGTGGCGAATGCCAGGGCGGCGCCAAGTCCGATGAGCAAAACAAGGACCATGCTGATTCGCCAGAAATGAATCTGTAGCTTAGAAACGAAATCAAGCTCAAGTTTCAGCGGGGCGTTTTCGGCGACCTGGACGCTGCGACCAAACGTGTATGTGTCGCCTTCTTCCGGCAGGCTGATGATGATCGCCTGTGGTGCGGGGTCAGTCGTGTGTTGATGCTGTACCAGTCGGGCGGCGATCTGCTGGAGAACCGCGTTGTCTTCCGTCGTGTTTCCTCGAAGTAACTGGCTTAGTTCCTGAGGCCGGAAGTTTAACTGATCCTGCTGCAGCACCGGGTTCTCGGCGGCGGCTTCACGAAGCTGTTTGTTGTCGATCTGGATGGAATCGTCACTACTGTTGTCCAGGTACAGTCGTTGACGACGCGTGTTGAGCCCGACAATCGCTTGCTGAGTCTGCAGATTCTCCAGTTGGACTCGAGCATCTTCGTTCGAAGCCGCATCGAGTGCGTACTGATTGGCGACGCTATTCAGCGCCCAGCGTGCTTTGCTTTGTTCGCCGGCCTGCAGAAGCTGATTGGCCTGCTCCAGAAGCTGAGTCGCCTGCTCGGCCTTAACCTGTCGCTTTCCACTCGCGGCAGACAAATAAGAATCACGATCGTAATCCTTCTGATTCGACTGGCGAATCAGTTCCAGATTGCCGTCATTGCTGGTCAGCTCGAAACCTTTCGGTGCAATCACATTCCACTGAATATTTTCCAGAGGCACATTCAATTGCGGACTACGGAGCTTCAAGTCGCTCAAGCGATCACCGGGAACAGAATAAACAAATCGCACCTGGGCCGTTCGATCGTCGATGCCGGGCAGAATGTAGAACTGCCAGGCATTCTCAGCACCGCTTTGCCGAATGGAATTCACACTTTCGCCGTTGACGAAGATGCTGAATAGCTCGCCACCTTCTGGCAGATTGACGCTCAGACTGCTTCGCTGGATCACTTCCATCACCACATCGACGGCCGTCAACTGGTCACCCGTTGGTGAAAGAACGGTCGTCAGTGATCCTTCCGCGACACGAAGTTTAAGCCCATCGGCCAGAGAGTGGCGTTTGGCCTGAACCTTCAGTGCGGCACCAGGATCGACGGCACGAAAAACGAGTGCCGGAGCGGTCCGATTGTCCGTTTCTCTCAGGGCCTGAGGGACGGTGTTCCAATCGACGCGCTGCCATCCCTGAGTCAGCTCGTCGTGTTCCAGTTCCAGTCGGCCGCCCGCACGGACTGCGAAGAAGCTGGAGATTTGTCGAGCCTCCGGGAACAGAATCGGAGTCAGTGATTCTTCTTCGTTCACACGATCTCCGCGACGTTCATATTCGATCTGAAATTGAAGTTTCCCGACGACGCGACGCTTAAAGTGAACTTCCCAGACATTTGAATCCGGAGCTGTTCGGACCATATCACTGACGACAGTGCCACTGGCTCGCAGAGTCTTGATTTCGTCCTCATTTGTGATGGGCAGAGTCACTCGGATTGAAGCGATGGATGCGTTCTGCACATTGAACTGAGCGATCAATGTTGATCGAGTCTGCCCTTCTCGCAAAGTGATTTCGTGCAGGAGCTGACCTGTCACCCAGGGATCAAGTTTCTCGATGCCAAGCGAAAGATTCCAGTCGCGCTGCAGCAGTCGAAACGCCAGTGCTCCCTGGCCATCTCCTCCCAGTGCACGCGGGTCGGTTTCGGAAACGTTCTGACGAGTGACCGTACGAAGTCGAAGACCGGTTGTTGGGCGAACCACCAGCTCACCTGTTTGCCGAGCCGCCTCATTCAGTTCGAAACGAGGGATCTGCCATTCCGCCGCATCCGTCGGCGCTGTGCCGGACAATGCGACGGAGAATTCATGTGTGCCGATCGCTCGGCCATTCAGATGAAGAACAATCGTGCGTTGGCCTTCTTCGCTCCGTTCTGCCCAGTGGTGCAGCGCGGGGCCGGAGAGCGATTCCACTTCCAGGCCGGTGGGAAGAGGAAAGCTCAATTCGAATAACCCGGCTCGCGAAATTTCCACAGCGAAATTGCCCGCCAGTACGACTCGCTCATCTCCCAGCGACAAGACCTGCTTGCTGATGACTCGAACTTCGGATGCCACCGGAGCAACTCGCACGGCCAGTTCACCGCCATCCGTTCCGTAGCGATACACGCAATGCAGTATCGCCTGTGCATTCGTGATCAGACTGGCATCGAAGTCTCCCGGATTGACAATCGTCATAATCTTCGGTTCCACTTTCTCCGGACGAGCCTCCGGACCGAATGCAACGGCCACGAGCCCGACTTCACCGTTCGCTCCGACCACGTGCAATGGCGCAAGAGTCACGTCTACAGGCAGTGGATCCAGACCTCGCTGAGTTTCAATGAGAACATCAAACGGCTGAGACTGAGCCGGTTCAATGGCCAGCGTGAGTCCACCGGAGTCCGCATCGAACTGCCATGAACCAACGGGGCCCGTGACCGCGGTCACCGTGAGACCCCTGGGAACAAGCACGCTCAGCGAATTCACCTGGCCCTGAGACGTTCGGATGTTCAGTTTATGTCGTCCGTCAACGACGCCCGGCCCGGGCAGATACAAGTTGGAAGCTTCGACAAAGAACTGAGTCTTCTCCATCGTGACGTCGCGGGACTTCGGCTTCAGCACGAGACTGCCTGCGCCTGGCCCGAGCAGGACTTTGGCCTGAGTCATTTCACCGGCGGCTTCCAGCTGTTCGATACGAATCGCCGTGGGGCCTGCAACTTCCCATCCCGCTTCGTCGTAGCTCAAGCTAATCTCCTGCACAGCGGCGGTGCCTGTCAGAACGGCAAGTCCTTCTGTCGGCTTCACTGCTTCCAATTGATATTCGCAAGTAGCTTTGTATGTGACGGCTGATGGTGCCCCTTCCGGCAAGTCGGCCGGACTGCCCTGATTTGCAGCGGGTGTGATGTGAATGACGTAGGACAAGCCTTCCCCCGGAACGTCGCTTCGAGTGACTCGAAGACCATCGCCTTCAAATTGAGTCAGCACTGCAGGCGATTTGACGAGCAGGAAACGGTCGCCAGGCTTTCCAGTGACGGTGATCATGCCGGTGGCTTTCAGGCGAGAATCCTGGTGAGTAATTTGCCACTGCTGAACGAAGGAGTCTGCTGCTTCAAAGCCGTCCGGAATTCCCGCGAAACAAGCGGACGTTGATGAAAGAGAGACAGCAAGGAATGCGATGATGTTGGTAACGGAGAACGTATTGGTCATGGATTTGAACCTTCCGTCCTGGGACGTTGCCCCGGGCTGGTTTGTGTTTTTGCGTTTCGAGACTTGCGGCCCAATGGGCCAACAACATGTCAGCCCAGGGCAACGCCCTGGGTTTGCGATCCCGCGCGATGGTTGAGCCCTGAAAGGGCGGAACAAATTGTGGTTATGGTTTCATACGTCCGGATGTCGTGAATTTGTGCCGCCCCGTTGGGGCTCTGGATGTGATGTGAAACGTTTTCCTTTGGCGTTGCCCCAGGCTGTTATGTGGTTGCCCCGTTCGGGGCGGAATCGCCATTCTCTGACGCAGATTCTTCAATCGTTTTGCGCTTCTGAGCCGACTCACGCATCCATCTGCGAATGTCCCGGAAACAATCCGCAGCGGGTCGCACAAGAAGCAGCGTTAAAATCGCGAGTCCCAGCAGTCCAAAGAACCACCACGCGCTGTCGCCCTGAAGCAAAATTCCGGCGGCGATTAAAATGATTCCGCCAAAGCGAAACAGCATTCCGCCTTTCATCAGCTTTTTTCGAAATGACACAAGTGCCAGAACGGTGCCCGCGATCAATGCGCCAAGCCCGGCCCCAGAGAGATTAACGCGCCACAGCGGCACGTTATGGACAGACAGTTGCACGGATTCTTCGGCGGTCAGCACAGGAAGACTCAGCTGCAACGGTTGCGGAGAACCTGTCTCGGAGTAGGCCGACTGAGTCGCTGCCACCGCGAAAATGATCGCCATGACCAAGCTCATCAGTCCTGCGATTCGCCAGGACTCTGACTTGCCAGTTGCCCCTATTCCCATGGCCGTCAGAACGCTAATCATGAACAGGGGAACGATGCCGCGATTTGCGATCCACGCGAATCCCGAAGGACGCTCGACCGGTACCGGTGGCGAGACGTTTCCACCCGCTGGAACCAGGACGTGCTTTTCGTCACCACTGATGTTCCACTGCGTCTTCAATACCGGCGCGAAGACGACTGGCAGCGCGAGTTCCGGATGAGCTTCGTCCACGGCTGGTTTGCCAAGTCGCAGACGAACTTCGACCGGAGTATTCGGATCTGTACCGCCTGGCAACGGAATCCGTGTCGCATCATCCGCCTGACGAGCCGTCACAGGAGCACCGTTCACCGACACGGCCCAGAGCTTGACCGGCTCTGGAGGCAGCTTAATCTTCATGGTGCGCTGTCCTCGAGATTTGACGTAGTACAGCACATCAGTCACCAACTCACCGTCCGGGGAAACTCGACTGTTCGCTTCAGAGAATTCCACAACCTGGTCGACGGTCGTCCCTGGCTCGAACCAACTGACTTTAAGGTTCAGCTCAAAGGGGCGACTTGTGTACTGCCACGTTCCCAGCGGCGGTGCGGTGCTGAGCAGACGAAACTCCGCAGGCAGTTCCAGCGGATCAAGTGTCAGCAGGTCTTCCGACACCGACACTGTTTCAATCTCCACCTGCATCGGACTGACGACCTGTACGTAACCACGTTCGCCCTGAACTCCGGTCGGCGAAACCTGGCCGGCCTGAAACGTACTGTTGGTCTTGTCCGGCTTTTCTTCAAACGTCACCAGCAGAGTGTAGGCGCCCATCACAGGCTGATGCAGAGTCACAATCAGCGAGTCCGCTTCTCGCCGCCATGTGCGCACGTTCTGGCCGTCGACCATCACGTTGCCCATCGTTTCCGGAACAGTGATCCGCCACTCCGATACAGGTGCTCCTGTTACAAAGTAGTTGATCAAAGCGCTGCCATAAACCGTCTCCTGGCTGAGCGAATACAAGTGGAACACATCCGACTGCACGCTGCGATCGAGCAGTTCGACCTGCATCGTGGCAGACCAGTTGGGTTCGCGAATTCGAAAGGCCTGCTGCAGATGAGGTGACGGCTTCGGGAAGAATGACAAGGGCTTTTCGACCAGCAGACTGACCTGCCCCGCCGTGATTCGAAATCCAG
>CAIJTV010000967.1:0-3032 GCA_903823635.1 uncultured Planctomycetaceae bacterium | reverse complement strand
GTGCAGGATCGTGGCGTGCAGGTCGTGGACGTGGACTCGGTTTTCGATGGCGTCCCAGCCGAATTCGTCAGTGGCGCCGTAGGCTATGCCTCCTCGGACGCCGCCGCCGGCCAGCCACATCGAGAATCCGAACGGATGATGATCGCGACCGTCCTTTCCCTCGGCGGTGGGCGTGCGACCGAATTCGCCTCCCCAGATCACCAGCGTCTCGTCGAGCAGGCCGCGAGATTTCAGATCCTGCAGCAAACCGGCGATCGGCTGATCGGTGGCGAGGGCGTTGTTCTCGTGTCCGGCCTTGAGACCGCTGTGTTGGTCCCAGGGTTGAAAGCCTCCCGTTGTGTGATAGAGCTGCACGAAGCGGACGCCCCGCTCGACGAGGCGTCGAGCCAGAAGACATTGGCGGCCGAACACTTCCGTCGTCGGCTGGTCGAGCCCATACATCTGGCCGGTCGCCGAGGTTTCACCCGTGAGATCGAACGCTTCGGGGGCCTCGGTCTGCATCCGAAAGGCGAGTTCAAAAGATTCGATGCGGGCGCTCAGTCGGTCGTCGTCTTCTCGCGGCTCGCGGTGTAATGCATTCAAGCGAGCGAGTGCATCGAGTTCGCGTCGCTGCCGTTCACGAGGAACTTGCAGACTGCTGAGATTGCGCAGCGGCTGTGCGAGGTTCGAGACGAACGTCCCTTGATAGGCGGCGGGCAGAAAGCTGGCACCGTATTGCCGTGCCCCTTCGATGATCGGGCCCGGTCCGATGGCGACGAAGCCGGGCAGGTTTTGATTTTCGGTCCCCAGTCCGTACGTCACCCACGCACCAATACTGGGCCGAGAAAAGACGCGTTCGCCGGTATTCATCAGCAGGCAGCCGCCGGGATGGTTCGGGTCGTCAGTGACCATCGAGCGAATGACGCAGATGTCGTCGATGCAGGTCGCCGTTCGCGGAAACAGTTCGCTGACCTCCAGTCCCGACTGTCCGTACTTCTGAAACTTCCACGGTGAGCCGAGCAGTTTGCGCTGCTGGCCGAGATACAGCTTCGGCGATGGCTGGCCATCGTCCCTGGAGAGACGCGGTTTTGGATCAAATGTGTCAACTTGCGAGGGGCCACCGGGCATGAAGAGGAAAATGACGCGTTTGGCTCTTGCGGCAAAATGAGGTCGCCGCGCGGTCAATGGGGACTCAGCGGCCGAGGTTTCCTCAGCAAGCAACGCGGACAACGCGAGCGCTCCGAACCCGGCCCCGGTGCGGCTCAGCATTTCGCGTCGGTTCAGGTCAATCGACATAGACAAACTCATTCGTGCAAAGGATGACGCGACAGTATCGAGCCCAGGCCGTTTCGACCGCGGAGTCCGCGACGAGTTGCTGGCCGATGTCGATCTCTGTGCGTGTCGGCTCGCGTCCAAGGGCCAGTTCGTACAATCGGGCGATGCATTCTTCATCGCCACCGGAGGGAACTTCACGAACGATTCGCGCCGCGAGTGCCGACGAAACGTCGTCGAGTAACGGGTCGTTGAGCAGATAGAGCGCTTGCGGAGCGACAATTGACTGACTCCGCCGTTCCAGAATTCCGCCTCCGTCGGGGCCGTCGAACAGCGAATTGAAGTCGGCTGTTTTTGAACCGGTGCGCACCGACATCAGGTACAGCGTACGTCGCGGTACGGTGACTTCCAGAAAGCCCGGACCGCCGGGCGTCGCATCGAGTCGCCCCGACACGGCCAACAGAGAATCGCGAATCGCTTCGGCTTCCAGGCGGCGGCGAGGCATTCGAGCCAGCCAGCGGTTCTCCGGGTCAGCGGCGCGCGTCTCATCGTCCGTGAACGTGCTTTGCTGATAGACGCTCGACAACACGATCAGCCGGTGCATCGCCTTGATCGACCAGCCCGAGTCGATAAAACGGCGAGCCAAATAGTCGAGCAGCTCGGGATGACTGGGCCGCTCACCTCGCACTCCAAAATTCGTCGAGGTCGGGACCAAACCCACGCCGAAATGATGCTGCCAGATACGATTGACCATGACGCGTGCCGTGAGTGGATGATCGGGGCGAGTCAGCCACTCAGCCAATTCTCGGCGGCCGCTTCCTGCCAGGATCTTCGGAGGATTCAGTCCAGCCAGCACCTGAGGAAAGCCGCGAGGAACGGTCTCGCCGGGAGTCGCCGGGTTGCCGCGCAGAAAAACGGGGGAATCGTGAAAGCCTTCATGTTTGGTTCCGAGCGGACCGCCATCCTGAACAACGACGGCCTGCGGAATCACAACGGCTGGTTTGTTCCGAAGCGATTCCAATTCCTGACGCTGGGCCTCCAGCCTTTCTCGCACTTCCTGCGGAAGGATGTTCATTCGGTCCGCCGCTGCCACCCAGTATGGACTGCGGGGCGACATCAGCTCGTCGTAGAGATCAGAGATGTGATCTTCGTTCGCGGCGTGCTCCTCGACAGACGCGAACCACCGCGTCCGCAGCTCGGCTTCGACTCGCTTGCGGGCTGCTTCGTCGAGTGGGCTGTTGTAAACTCGCAGCTCGCACAAGTCGCCGCGAAATCGCGCACCAGTTCCCGAGCCTGGTCCACCGATCCGCAGGGCCGTGATCGCCGGATCGGATGAGACCGAGTCAATCGACTTGTTCGTGCCGATCGATTCGCCATTGCGAAAAAGAGCGACTCCGCCGGAATCCCAGGTGAGGCTAATGAGTTGAAAATCCAGACTGGCCGGCGGCGGAGCGACGATGTCGCCGTTGGCTCCTGCTCGACGCACGATTGCATGAAGTCCGCCCGCCGCGGTGGGCATCAGACCAATCCCGTGCTGTCCCGCCGCCGAGTCTTCCCAGCCGATGAGGCGTGTTCCCGCACCGCCGCTGGCGTCTGGGCGGTAGACGGCGAACATCGCACCGGCCAGCGGAACCGTGCGCTGCGACTCTAACATCGCCTCGCCATCAAAACGCATCACCGGACGCGCATGTCCGTGAATCATCTCCGTCGCCATCACCGGCCCGCGTGCGTCGGCGGCTGGCGTGGCATCCTCACCGATTGTGGCTCGATCGGGCCACCGT
>CAIJTV010000966.1:0-3584 GCA_903823635.1 uncultured Planctomycetaceae bacterium | reverse complement strand
TACTCACCGATCCGCAACCCATCGCCAAATCAGGCCGCCATTTCATCTTCCCGGATACGGTTCGTTTCCGTCGACATCACCACTGCCGAGATATTCCCAGCTCGCGCCAGTCGATCGAACTCCTGCTCATCGAAACCGGAAGACGCTGTCGCCATCAGCCCAAAGCCGCCGCCCAGAAGAGTAACCCCGGTCAGAACACTGCCGGCAACAAGCAATAGAGCAAAGTCTCCACCGACTTGCTGAACTTCCAGCATTCGAACGCCAACAAACAAAACCATGCCCATCCCGAACGTTGTCAGGCACAGTCCCGTGGCAAACCTCAAGGGGCGAAGCTTCTTTCTCTCGGCGGAAGCTTCCGGGCCGGGAGACTCCAGTGAGAATGTCTCCGGGGCTGTCATATCAAAAGACTCAGCAGCCTTTGCTGAGACTACCGTTACGGTTTCTGACGGAGTGTTTGCGGTGTTCGTGCTCATCTGATTTCATCCGACACCGAAATTCGCCAACATCCTGTTAGGCAATCCGTTTCAACGAGCAAAGCCTTTGAAGGCCAACCGCTGAAGTCTCAGGCTGGATTATCGGAGGAGACCGCCAGCCTGAAACGCATTACGAATTCTCGCCCGTAAGCAAGAAATCCCGGAGGAACTGCCCCGTCAAACGCAGGAATTGGCCGTTCGGATCAATTGAATTCGCCCGATTTCCGGAGTTGACGGAAACGGCTGATTCCTGCGGACTCTTTCCGGTTGATAATCCCAAAAGACCGCACGCGTGACAGAGCTATTCCTGTGACAGTTCGCGAAGTTCGTCGAGTGCATCATCAAGGTCTGGGACTCGTGCGCCGGCGACTCGTCCTTTGCGATCGCAGTCGTTCAGTAGAAGCAACGTTTCGTAGTCTTCGTTTTCTTTCAGACGCTGATGCAGTCGAAAGCCAATCGTGCGATCGCGAATCAGATGAGCATCCATGTGATGCCGAATCAGCCAGGCTGTTCGTTCGGTGATAAAACCTTCCAAAGCTTCCAGTCCCGCGTTCACATGATCTTTTGAATCGATGCCCTTGCCGACATCATGCAGTAATGCGGCCAGTTGAAACTCTTCATCGTAAGGCAACTCGTCAACGGCCAGCACATAGCACTGCAGCAAGTGATAGAGCACATCGCCTTCCGGATGATACTCTCGTCCCTGAGCAGCACCGGACAGTGGAATCAGCAGCGAACGATAGACTTGAAATCGATCGATGGCGTTATGCGCCGCAGTCACTTCCGATTCCAGATCGAAGTCCGGGTATTCTTTCTGAAGGAACTGTTCAAACTCCGGCAGAGTCGCTCGTTCGATCGCCTTTCCGGTGATCGAGCTTTTGAATTGAAATGTCGCCTTGTCCGGCGCGTACATGGTCAACTCAACGGGAAAGCGATCCTTGATATGGAAGTGCGTGAAGATTCGCTCTTCACCATGTTTGCGGACGCGTTTGCGTTCCAGTTGATAGTCGATGCCCTCGGCTTCAAGCCGAGCTTCCACAGCTTCTGCAGTGGCGGAAAAAATATGGATGTCGATGTCGGAACCTTGCCGAACATGACCAGTGAAGGTGCTGCCGATAATCTTCGGTCGGAAGTTCTCCAGCATTCGCATCAGTCGCAGGGCTTCGAACCGCATCTCGCGGAGACGATCAAACCTTGAATCGCCTTCAAACAGATTCGCCAGCCGCAGAACCTCATCGCGGATTTCTGCGTTGCTGGGTAATTCGGACGGTTTCACCCAACCCTGGCAAAGTCGCTGAGCCGCCTTCAGTTTGGCTCGGTAGTACTCAGACTCACTTCGGGAGTACATCAGACGTGCTGATTCCACAATGATCGCACGTCGCAGTTTTGCATCTGTCATGAAACAGTGTCGGATTCATGCGAGAACATTTCGGACGCCAATGACATTCACCAGCAAAGTTCAGAACGTTCTCTCAATGCCCTTCTGAGCCGACACGCGGGCAAGGCGCAGTGTACGCGGCAACGATTCTTGATTCAAGATAAATGAAGAAGAGACCATGCCAAACGCTACAAGACATGGACTGCAGAACGTGTTGATAAGATCTTGACGGAACTTGACGTCCCGATCGAAACGGCGATGGCAGAAGGGCAGACAGGCGGCCATCGGAACTCCCGGAGTCGTCTTGGGGTAGGCTCCATTCTGATTACGCGATTAGTGTTCATCACGGCCCAACAAGATTTGGACGTTTTCGACTCGGTTGAATCAGAAATGCCTCCCTCTGGCTCTCTCCCGATTCTGGAGAGCCTCAGGAGTTTCGCTTCGCTAACCATGTTGTCAGAATCACATGCATCCGCATGATTTCAACGTAATAGAAACACCAAATGACGACCGACTTACCTCCAGCATCTGAAGACACGACATCTGTCCCTGTCAAAAACAATCATCCTCTGCGACTCTGGCCAGCGTGGTGGATTGTGATCGCACAGGTCATCGCTCTGATCCTGACAGTGACACCGTCCATCCGCAACCTGCCGCGATTCATCTTCATGATGGCCGGGCCGTTGGTCACAGCACTGGCATTCACTGTCTGGTTGCTGTTTGTCAGCCGACTTCGATGGCGAGAAAAGCTGGCGTTGGTAATTGCTGGAATCGCCTTTCCAATGATCTCGTCGCAGATCAGTGACTTCGATGACGCTCTGCGGACCACCATGTGGATTTACGGAGTTCCGCTGGCCGAGTTGATGATTACGCTGGCTCTGTCGATCTGGTCACAGGCTCCACGTCGCTGCCTTCTGGCCGTTCTGCTGCTTGCAGTTGGATGGAGTAGTTTTGCGCTTGTCAGAAATGAAGGCTTCGATGGCGACTACTACGCCGAGTTCCGCTGGCGCTGGAGTCCTCGACATGAAGACACTCTGCCCGAGTTGACGCCACAGTCCGGAGGGCTTCCCGAGACTTCGGAGAAAGCTGATGCCCCGGTGAATGACCTCATCTGGTCGCAGTTTCGAGGACCGGAAGGCAACGGCTCGTCGGTCGAAGAGATCGCTCCGCTGGACTGGACCACGAAGCCTCCGAAGGAACTTTGGCGAATCTCCATCGGGCCTGGATGGGGTTCGTTCGCGTACAACAATCAGAAACTGTTTACTCAGGAACAACGCGGCGAGAAGGAACACGTGACCTGCTATTCGGCTGCTGACGGACGTGCAATCTGGACGCATGCCGATGAAACACGCTTTAACGAAGTCGTCTCCGGAGCCGGACCTCGCAGCACGCCGAGTGTGGCCAACGGTCGGGTCTACGCGCTCGGTGGAACAGGACTCTTGACATGCCTGAAGGAAGTGGATGGCACGGTCGTCTGGCAGAAGAATCTCGTCACCGATTTCGGAGCCCCGATTCCGATGTGGGGATTCTCCAGTTCGCCGCTCATCCTTGAAGACAAGCTGATCATCTTCGCCGGCGGGCCAGAAAAGAACGGACTTCTCGCGCTGGAATGTGCCACGGGCAACACGCTCTGGGGTTTCCCTTCGACGGACATGAACTACACCACGGCTCGCCCGATGACTTTGTGCGGCCAGTCGGTCGTCGTGTTCTGCGACAGTAAAGGAACGCATGCG
>CAIJTV010000965.1:0-9077 GCA_903823635.1 uncultured Planctomycetaceae bacterium | reverse complement strand
GCATTCAAAGATCATGATCCACCAGCCTTATGGTCAAGTGGGTGGTCAGGTTTCTGATATTGAAATTCAGGCTCGTGATATTCTGGCTGCTCGTCAGTTGCTGAACGAGATTCTGGCAGATCACACGAAGCAGCCGATTGAACGAATCGCGAAGGATACTCAGCGCGACCATTACCTAAATGCGGTTGACGCCAAGGCTTACGGTCTGGTGGATGAGATTCTGGAACGTCCTCCCAAAGAAAAAAAGAAGTAGTTTGCTGACATAGTGAATTGCTCGGGTGACTGTTCTGACTTCGAATCAAAAATCATCTCTGCGGGATGCCGGATATGACTGTACTTGTTCCTTATGTCATTGAAAAAAATGGTCGCGACGAACGCGCGATGGACATTTATAGCCGCCTGCTGAAGGATCGCATCGTGATCCTGGGCAGCGGTGTTAACGACGATGTGGCCAACAGCATCGTTGCTCAGTTTCTGTTTTTGCAGTTCGATGACCCTAAGGCTGATATTCATTTCTATATCAACAGCCCGGGCGGATCGATCACAGCAGGCATGGCGATTTACGACACCATGCAATACATCAGTTGCGATGTGGCGACGTATTGCATCGGTCAGGCGGCCAGTATGGGTGCGATCCTGCTGACGGCGGGAACTCCAGGCAAGCGAAATGCTTTGCCGAATGCACGCATCATGATTCATCAGCCGTTGGCGGGTATGGAAGGAACAGCAACAGAACTGGAAATCCATGCCAAGGAAGTGCTGCGAATCAAAGGCAAAATGAACGACATTCTGCTGAAGCATACGGGCCAGACGCTGACGAAGATTGAAGAAGACACTGACCGCGACAACTTCATGTCTGCAGACGAAGCCAAACAGTACAACCTGATTGACAATGTTCTGCAGAAACTCGGCTGATCGATTATTGATCGTGCCCTGATAATGCCACAATACAAGCCGCCTCTGGTTTCCAGGGCGGCTTTTTTTGTCTCTTTCGTTTGACGAGCTTTCGCGATGCAATCACGCACCATTCATGTTCCGTCAATGCGTCGATATCTGGTCCCGTTTGATCCTAAACGAGTACCACATCTGTTTACCGACGTGCTCGTTATCGGTGGAGGAATTGCCGGAATCAGGGCCGCATTAGCGGTTGATCCGTCTCTGCGAACCGTTGTTGTGACGAAAGATTCGCTGCAGCATTCTAACAGCGCGTATGCGCAGGGAGGAATCGCGGGGGTTCTGGATCCGCTGGATGATTTTTCCAACCATGTGGCCGACACGATCGCGGCTGGTAAAGGACTGTGTCACGAAGAAGTCGTTGAACTGGTGATCCGCGAGGCACCGCAGCGCATTCGTGAATTGAGTGCTTACGGCGCTGAGTTTGACAAGGTCGACGGGGAGCTGGCTCTGACATTGGAAGGCGGTCACAGTCATCCGCGAGTGGCCCATGCATTGGGAGATGCGACGGGCCAGGAAGTCATGCGAGCGATGAACCGGCGTGCTTCCGAGGCCGCTCATATTGATATCTGGCCCAAGACGTTTACGCTCGACCTGTTGACTCACGAAGGCATCTGTCGTGGTGCGTTGGTGTGGAATCCGAATCATGGTCGTACGTTTGTCTGGGCCAAGCAGACAATTCTGTGCACCGGCGGTGCTGGCGCGTTGTATCGTGAAACGACGAACCCACAGATTGCCACAGCAGACGGACACGCTGTTGCATTGCGGGCTGGCTGCATTTTGCGCGATATGGAGTTTATGCAGTTCCATCCAACGGTGCTTTATATCGCAGGTAGTTCACGCTATCTGATCACAGAAGCGGTTCGTGGCGAAGGCGCACATCTGGTGGATTGCTTCGGGCATCGCTTCATGCACGATTACAACCCGGCCGGTGAACTTGCTCCCCGCGATGTGGTGAGCCAGGCAATTACTCAGCAGATGGCAAAGACAGCGCATCCCTGTGTTTATCTCGATCTGTCTCCAATTGAGGCCGACCGCATTCGCCTGCGGTTCCCGCACATCGGCAAAGTCTGTGCAGATTTTGGGTTGGATCTGACACGTGACAAAGTCCCCGTTCGTCCCGGAGCCCATTATATGATCGGCGGCGTGACAACAGATCTCGATGGTCGAACAAGTTTGCCCGGACTGTGGGCGGCCGGAGAAGTGACTTCCAGCGGGCTGCATGGCGCAAATCGATTGGCCAGCAATAGTCTTCTGGAAGGAGTCGTCTTTGGGCTTCGTTGCGGACGAAATGCTTCGCAGGTGGCGATGAGCCAGCCCGATACATTCTCTGCACCACCGATCGAATCACGTTCAGCCCGGGAGATTCTACGGGGCGATGAGCAACTGGACCTGACCGACATTCGGAATGCTCTGAGAAGCCTGATGTGGCGGAGCGTGGGGATCAGTCGCAACGAAACGGATCTTGCCGCAGCGCGGCAGCAACTGGACTTCTGGGCGAACTATGTCTGCCGCAGAGATCTCAGCGAGCCGGCGGGTTGGGAACTTCAAAACATGATGTTAGTTGGACGCGCCATGGCCGCTGCGGCTTTGGAACGACGGGAAAGCCGGGGTGTACACGCTCGCAGTGACTTCCCGGAATCGCTGGAGAGTGAGCGCCGTCATATCTGTGTTCTGCCAGAACAGTGGAACCAATAGGGAGTATGGGAAGAGTACATCAAGTTGGATGCTTTAGCAGACCTTGATTTGCGTATGGATTAGGCGCATGAATCGTGCTGTTTCCGTGCGAAACGAGGAGCCTGAGCCGACTAACCTCGCCTAACTGATCCGATCTTCTGTATCGTTCCTGCTGAATTCAGCGGTTCTACAGAATTTGGAGTTTGTTCCATGGCGGGTTCAGTTCGGCTGGTCCTTACGTTTCACAATCATCAGCCGGTCGGAAATTTTGACGGCGTTTTTGAGCAGGCCTATCGCGACAGCTATTTGCCTTTTCTGGACGTGATGCAGGACTATCCGGAGATTCCGTTTGGTCTGCACACGTCGGGCAGTCTGCTGGAGTGGCTGGAGCCGAATCATCCGGAATACATCAATCGCCTCCGCAAGATGGTGAGCTCTTCGCAGGTCGAGATCATCGGCGGGGCATTCTATGAGCCGATTCTGGCCAACATTCCGCGTCGAGACCGTATCGGGCAGATTTCGACTTACACACAGCACCTGAATCAGTTGTTCAACACCAACGTGCGGGGTATGTGGTTGCCGGAGCGAGTTTGGGAACAGTCGTTTGCGAGCGATATCGCGGCCGCCGGAATTCAATACACCATCATCGACGACTATCACTTCCGTTGCGCTGGCATTCCACAGAATGAGCTGGCCGGTTACTACGTGACCGAAGATGAAGGCCGCCTGCTGTTCGTCTTTCCAGACAGCGAAAAGCTGCGTTACCTGATTCCTTTTTCAGAGCCCGAACAGTGTATCGACTACCTTCGCGAAGTCGCCGCGCAGTTTGACGACGCGGTCATTGTGTTTGGCGATGATGGCGAGAAGTTTGGATCGTGGCCGGAAACGTACAAGCATGTTTATGAAGATCGCTGGCTGCGTAAGTTTCTGGATCTGCTGAGAGACAATGAATCGTGGCTGAAGGTGACGACACCGTCCGGCGTGCTTGATCATGTGGCACCGATTGGACGATGCTACCTTCCCGACGCCAGCTACCGTGAAATGACGGAGTGGGTTCTGCCTCCCGCCGCTCAGAAAGAGTTTGTCTCGTTGACACGCATGAACCCGGATGATGCCGACTGGCAGCGACTGGTCCGGTTTACTCGCGGTGGCTTCTGGCGAAATTTCCGGACTCGTTATCCGGAAAGCAATGAGATGTACGCTCGCATGATCGACGTCAGTAATCGACTGGGCGTCATGCTGGCCGATCAGACGCTTGATGACGATCAGCGAGAACTCCTGATCGATGCTCGGACACATCTTTATCGCGGTCAGTGTAATTGCAGTTATTGGCACGGTGCGTTCGGTGGCCTCTATTTGCCTCATCTTCGCAATGCGGTCTACCATGAGCTGATCGAAGCCGACACATTGCTGGAACGGGTGACTCGTGAGCCTGGAGCCTGGGTTGATGTCACCACGGCTGACTATAATCTCGACGCACGCCAGGAAGTGAAGCTGAGCAATCATCGCCTGGCCGCCTTTTTGTCACCGGCCACCGGTGGCCACATGTACGAGCTTGACGTGCGAGCGAACGGTGTCAATCTGCTGGCGACTCTGAATCGTCGTCCAGAACCGTATCATCAGCGAATCATTGATTTCGGTCGTAACATTGAATCGGACGAAGATGCGGATCTGGCATCGATCTCTCGCGATGTGAAATTCAAGCAGCCGGATCTCGACAAGAAGATCGTCTATGACAACTGGCCGCACAAGAGTCTTGTGGACCTGTTCCTGCAGCCTCAGTTGACCTTCGATGAGTTTCGTCGTGGCGAAGGTCTGATCGGCGATTTCGCGACAGGCACTTACGAAGCCAGCATTCGCAAGGGTGAGCAGAAAATTGCTATCGAAATGCGGCGGCGTGGTGCGGTGAGTGGTCTGACAGGTGAGATCCGCAAGATCGTGATCATGTCGGCCGATCGACCGAACGAGATTCTGATTCAATATCAGGTCTCAGGATTTGCGAAAGATGTTCCGCTGCATCTGGCCGTTGAGCTGAACTTTGCCGCGATGCCCGGCGGCGCGAACGACCGCTACTACTACGACAGCACCGGACAGCGCCTTGGGACGCTCGATGCGACTCTGAATCTGGCGAGTGCTGACCGTCTGAGTCTGGTCGATGAATGGCTCGGGCTTGATGTCTCCATCGAGGCCTCTCGTGCAGGTGGTTTCTGGACAATGCCGATTGAAACCATCAGCCAGTCAGAAGGCGGTTTCGAAGCGGTTCACCAGAGTGTGTGTATTCTGCCGCACTGGGAATTCGTGATGCCGGAACAAGGACCATGGGTCGTCGATCTGCGAGTGCTTGTAGACTCCAGCGTCGCCGCCGCTCGAAAACTGGCCAGCATCACACCTCGAGCAGTTCTGACCCCGATGGCATCATCAGGGAGTGCCGCACCAATGAGCTGAGCCTATGTTGGACTGGATCGAATGGCCAACATTCCCTCGACTCCAGCGGCAGCCTTCATCGTCTCGCGATTTGACCAATTCCCTGAACCGCCACGAGAGATCAAGCACGCTGGTACAGCGTTCTCAATCGATAAGCGGCCGTCGAGTCGAACCGTTAATCGGTGGCTCCGTTCTCCAGCGTCGCCGTGACTTGGAATGAATCGCCGTCGAGTTTCTCAAGGCTGACAGAAATGGGCCGACTTCCAACTGAAAATTGGTGCTGCAACGTCGACACTCCCTCGAATGCCGATTGAGTGGACCATGAGCGTGAGTTCTGAGACGCATGGAGAAAGGTCACAGTTGTTGGTGTGTTCGGCTGGCCGCGTCCATCAGTTCGAACTCGCACAGTGATCACCGTGGGGCCCTCAGAGTCATTCGCCACAAAAAATGAAGCCGCAGTATTGACTGAGATCTCCACGGGCGAGGCATCGGCTCCGGCGACAAGTTCCACGATACCAAGCTCCGTAAGCACCGCCTGGTCGACGACTTTCAACTCAGAGGCTTCGATCTTCTGTTTCGCTGCGATGTCCTTGATCCGACGGTCATAATCGGCCGAATCTGTGACAGTAAGCATTAGCAATGTCGCTCGAACCAGGGCGACTCGGCACGCATCTGCGTTATTACCGCCGGCATAGGATTCCGCGAGCATCAGCCACGCCTCGACGGAACGCGGCGGGTGTTTCTCAATCAGCTTCAGGACTTGATCCTGCTGCTCCGAACTGCCAAACCGACGCAAGACCAGCAGCTCGTCCACGTCTGGTTTCGGTGCCACCAACAACTCCGCGACAACGGCTTGCATTTCGTCGGAACTTATCCGATGCAAATAGCGAACGTTGTATTGGACCGGTCCTTGCGGTTCCTTGGTTTCGGGCATGCTAAAGATGCGCCGTTTTGTCGGAAACAGTTCCAGAATCGCGTCCCCTTTTACTGCACGCAGGTAAGCATTCTGCAAGTCTGCAGCTTCGAAGTCTCCAACTTTCCAATCGGACTTGCTGAGTTCGTCACGAATGGAAGTCAGCATTGGCTCGGCGTTTTCCGTCGAGGTAAATTGCCAAAACGTCTCGTTGTGAAACATGAAACCATGGAACGACGTCTGACGCGTCGCATTCAAGCGTTTGAGGAACTCGAATTCCGGAGTCGCCACGAACTCCGGACTGAGCGACGATGGAAGTTTTGGCAGCGGAGAGTGCTTCTCGCGAAGGGTCTTCAGCTTACCCGAGACCGCCGTCATGAGATGTTTGGCGATGTCCTTTCCCTGCTGGCTGTACTCGGCCGATGACGATTCGATTCCGTTCAGCGAGGATTGATGGTCGACTGAGATGTTCACGTTCAGGGTGACGATCGGCGGCGATAGGTGGTCATGGACGGAATGATTGGAGGCGGCGAGTGACGATCCCAATGTTGCTGTAACGGTCGCTTTAAGCTCTCCGCCGGTGATGCCGGACTCCTCGATGGATTCAAGATTGATGCTGAGCCACAGGTCCGGAGCTTCCGCCCCAATTTCTGGTAAATGACCTGACGGATAATACGCCAGCCGATCAAAGTCGTTGTCGGCTTTGAGCTGTGCGAGCAACTCAGTCCCGATGCGTTCCATCAGGACATGATTGGAAAGGTTGAAGATCACCAAACTGCGATCCGCAAGGAACGCGGCATTGGAATGTGATTCGGACGAGGCCGTTGTTGTCCTGTTCTGCGACTTTAAGACTCCGACGTGTGCGTTGAAATGGAGACCTTTGCCGGCGTTCTGCGACTGCTCATGCAAATTTCCGTCGTTACCACGCCCCATCACCACAGGATTTCGGACGACGTCCGGCGGCAGGAGGTTCCAAACCGCCAGGAACGCAACGAGAAGAAAAAGCAGGCCGATCTTGATCCTGCGCCATGTCTGCGGACGCTGGGGAACTGCTGAAATTTCCGACATGGCGAGACCTCGTTGAGTCTTTTTGATCTGAATTTGAACTCTCTTGCTGACGAAGTTCGCAGACTTGGCCCGGAACTTAGCGGGAGATATCTCGTGCTGACACTATTCGCAAAACAAGGGCCTTGTTGAGTGTCCTCCCTCGGTGATCAGATGGCTGCGCGTGTCTGGTTTTTTGACGACAAGAGGAACGCTAATGAGGAAAGCGATTTAGCAACACCAATTCGCGTCGAATCATTATGATGGCGGAACGATTCATTCCGAGAGCTTCAATCGTCGCCCGTCCAGTTTCGGTTCGTCCGCGAACTTTCCAGGTGGCCGTGAAAGCGAAATGGTCTGACCAGTCGTCAGTTCGAGGATTAAACAGAGCGACCGTGTTGCCGGACTTTGGATCCGCAGCAGTTGTCCGGGCGGATTTGCGAAGTGAACAGGTGACACAGGCCAGAGCAAGGTTCGCCAATTCAGTTGAACCGCCTTGCGAACGGGGGGAAACGTGGTCAACGTGAAAAGTGGCTTCCTGCGATGCCTGAGGCAGGCGGCAGTACTCACAGACATCATCCGCCCGCTGGCGAACTTGTCGAATCAAGCGAACGGGAATCTGGGGGCTCATGACTTTCGATGGCCTGCGCGTTCGGCTCGCAGCTTCATCAGTGAAAGCAAATCCACCAATTCCGCCAGTGCCTGAGCTTCGTCGCGTTCGGCTTTACTGAGCTTCCCTGTTTTGTCCTGCTCATCCAGCAAAGAACTCAGCCGAGCTTTTAACGCGGCTGGCATTTGGAAACGCATCCAATCCTGTGGAAGTTCCAGTTCAACGGTCACGATGCTCATTTCAATTCCCCGAAAGAATTCCCGAACACCCGAAGTATACCATGGAATTCAGGACGTCGAAAGCAGTCTTCCCGTCATTCAGATTCTGCAAACGTCCCTCAGTGAGGCGGAGGCAATGGCATCAATCATTCCTGATTAGCCATTTGATTCCGTGGGACACGTAGATTCCCGTGGCAGTCGTGGAAAAATCCACGCGGAGAGCGGACGCTGGGCTGTTAAACCATTTTGGGTCACAGCCATTATGGTTGCGCAAGTTTTGTTCCGTGGGCAAGGCTGCGTTTAGCAGCGAAGCTGCGGGAGCAATTAGCCTCAGATTTTAACCTGGGGAGCCGGTGACAATACGTTCCATCAGCCGTGAAACGGCGACAGCAAGGCACAACGTTGACGACATGAATACATTGCTGTCGCCGTTTCACAGCTTCACGTATGTTTTGATGATCTTCCCCAGGCTGAAGCCTGGGGCTACCTGCTGCCGCCTCTACGAGGCGACAGGTATGGTCGTCTGATTCTTTGAGCGGAGTTTCGATGTCATGCTCATGCAAGGATTTTACCTGAGAACAATGAATCGGGTAACGGGCAAGGAATCAGAAAGTCCTTTGAGGCGTTGTTTCATGATCCATTTGAGAGACATGACGGCGGTCATCACTCGGTTCAGAGTGGGGCAAAAGTATCACCCCGTGACGTGCTCGCTATTCGTGGCATGCGCGAACTCGCTCAGTTCCGCGTAGGTCATAAGGTCCTCTTTTGCGATTCGCCTTTTTGTGATTCTGCCCGGCAGGCAGGACCTACTTGCCTTTAGGACTTCGCGACTTTGGGTGCACGGGGTCTGATAGTATCGGGCCCCGGTTTGCCAGGACAGCGTCGCGCTCCGTTCGCCTTGTGGCGAAAGTCCAGCTCGGCAAGCTGGACCTACTTGGCAGGACCTGCGGAACGCAACGACCGGCAACCAGTTGGACTTGTGGCAACAGGATGGTACGTTCCGCTGCTGTTTCTGATGCCTCAAAATTACTGGAGGTCCTTCTGATGAAATATCTGCTCGTATTCCTGTTGCTGACGGCGAGCGTTTCGGCGCAGGTTGTGGATGGGACTTTTCCTGTCGTCTCAAATCTCAAGGCCGGCGCGGCGAAGGTGGATATCACGCCGGAGGAGGTGAAGGATCTGACCGTCACCGGGCATACTCGAGTGGTCAACGGGGTGCGCGATCCGTTGCGAGCCG
>CAIJTV010000964.1:0-2599 GCA_903823635.1 uncultured Planctomycetaceae bacterium | reverse complement strand
GCTCTTGCAGGTAATTTTCGAAATGTCTGAATCATTCGAACTGATCGTTGTGGGTGCTGGTCCTGGCGGCTACGTCGCGGCCATCCGTGCCTCTCAATTGGGGATGAAAGTTGCTGTCGTCGAACGCGAGCAGAAGCTCGGCGGGACCTGCTTGCGAGTAGGTTGTATTCCCAGCAAGGCACTGCTCGAAACCAGCGAACTCTACGAACAGTCTCAAAAGCACTTTGCCGAACGAGGCCTCATCGTGCAGGGCGTGACGCTGGACATCGCAAAGATGATGAGCCACAAAGATTCGGTCGTCAGCACGCTCGACGGTGGCATCCAGGGGTTGTTGAAGAAGAATAAGGTTGAGCGTTTCTTTGGACATGGCAAGCTGAAGGGCAGCGGAGTTGTCGAAGTCACTGGCAGCTCACCGGCGACCATCACCGGCAAGAAGATTTTGATTGCCACTGGCAGCGTGTCGTCATCTCTTCCAGGCATCCAGCCGGATGGAGATCGCATCGGCACCAGCACGGAAGCCATCGCCTGGCCGGAAGTTCCCGAGCACCTCGTTGTTATCGGCGCCGGTGTGATTGGACTGGAGCTCGGCACCGTCTGGCGTCGCTTGGGCGCGAAGGTGACTGTTCTGGAGTATCTGCCTCGCATTCTGCCGGGCGTTGACGAACAAGTCGCCAACGAAGCGAAAAAGATTTTTGAGAAGCAGGGCCTGACATTCAAACTTGGAACGAAAGTCACATCTGTCACTGCCGCCGGGAAGACCTGTACCATCACAATGGAAGGCGCTGAGCCGATTACATGTGATCGAGTGCTTGTCGCTGTCGGTCGCAAGCCGTGTACTGATAACCTGGGTCTGGCAGAAGCTGGAGTACAAACCGACAAGCGCGGCTTCGTTCAGGTGAACGCAGGCTATTTGACAACAGCACCCGGCGTGTATGCCGTCGGCGATGTCATCGGCGGTGCGATGCTGGCTCACAAGGCTGAAGAAGAAGGCATCGCCTGCGTTGAAAAGATGGCGACCGGCCACGGCCACATCAACTATGGCACCATCCCAGCCGTCATCTACACGTCCCCGGAGATCGCCTCCACCGGAGCCAACGAAGATGCGCTGAAGGCCGCCGGAATCAAATACAAAGCCGGTCGTTTCAGCTTCGCCGCCAATGGACGAGCTCGTGCTGCTGGTCATACCGACGGCTTCGTCAAAGTCCTTGCTGATGAGGCCACGGACCGAGTTTTGGGAGTTCACATCATCGGTGCTCACGCGGGAGAATTAATCCACGAAGCCGCCGTCGCCATGGAATTTGGAGCCAGCGCCGAAGACATCGCCCGCTGCTGCCACGCTCATCCAACGCTCTCAGAAGCGGTCAAAGAGGCGGCCATGGCTGTCGATAAGCGAGCGATTCATTCGTAGGTCGGGAATTGCCCGATCAGTATTCGCAGGTGTAGTGTGGATAGCTTGCGATGAGATCTTCAGCGACAGGTATTCGCTTTGCTTAACGCGGATTGCCACACTCTGATTCCGCGTGGTCAGCAAGGTGTGGCAGTCGGCAGCGAAGGATTGCATCGTGGTGGCGTATGTGGCCAGCCAGAATGAACGCCAGTGCACGAACAGAAGTTGGCGATCCGCTCATGATGCCCATGCGGCTCCATGCAGCAGCGGGAAGGTTTCGAATCAACAGGATGTTAGCGCGACGGAGTGATTCGAAAGACTCAATGATATCTGCCAGCGGAGCAGGGCGTTCCTCAGAGGCCTCTGCAAAGAAATGCTCGTCAAATCCTGGCAGAGGCGTCGTATCTCCACGAGCGATTCTCAGCAATCGATAACCAAAGATTCGTTCGCCATCCACAAGATGATCGAGGACTTGTCTGATCTTCCACGTGTACGGCAAATGGATAGCTGTTGCTTCGGATTCAGTGATTCCTCGCCAGACGACAGGAATCTCGACCAGTTGCTGTTCAAGTACGTTCAGAACATCGCTTTCTGGTACGAGGCTGATGTAGCCAGCGAAGAAATCTGAGTACTCATCTCGAGCGGGACGCATCGACTGTCTTCCTGAACATGTTTCTCGGGGGGCCATAAATCCAAAGATGAGGAAGCGGCAGGAGCCGTTCAGGGGTTCCTGCAGGTTTGCTGTGGCAGGATATCAGCTTCAGCGACGACGCCGAGGTGATTCAACTTTATTCACGGCGTTCAATCTCCCAGCGAGTATGAGGCTTCGTCCCCTTCACGACTTGCATTGGTGAACGAGCGGAGAATTCTGAGTACATGTTGTTGGCCTGCTCAGAATTAATCGCGCCGGAATGAATGTGAAGCAGGTATCTCAGCGCCAACGGCTCTTGTTTTCTGGTTGTGATGGATGTCTTCATGCAGGGCGATGCGCATAGCCAGCCGTCGTCGCGGACGTGCCAGCCGGTTGGCTGGCCGGGATTGGAGGGATGATCGAAATAGGTGATCCCTTCAATCTGATTGCCCTCGCGATTTGTCGGGCCACTGTAGTCAATCCAGCGGGCAGATTGTTCGAACAGATTCTTCTCCGTCTGAGCACCCTCGCTGCCAGTCAGAACACCGCTGCCAAAGACTGCCGAGATGGATTTGGCGACT
>CAIJTV010000963.1:0-2547 GCA_903823635.1 uncultured Planctomycetaceae bacterium | reverse complement strand
CCGCTGCCAAGAAGTAGCTCGCAGGATGTTCAGGTTGGATCTGCAGAACTATGACTTAAGGACTCGTGATCGGAACGCGCCGCTCGAAACCAGGGTTGCTATCAGCGACAACATTGCGCTGGCGACGAATGAAGTCAGCAAAAGGGTGCCTTCGCCGACCAGGCGTATCCCGAAGCGAAGATGGACACTGACACCGAATGTCAGCCAAATCAGCAGATTCCCTAACTGAGCGATCAGGATGACTCGCGGACCTGATGATCGTCGCCCCAGAAACCAAGCCATAGTTACGGCCAGAACACCGCTTAAGAACAGATTTCCGATCGCATAGAGATTGATGCCGCCCACTCGAGGTGATGACGAGTGAAATGTGATCATGACCACCGTCTTGGCGGCTTCGATGACCAGTACCGCTGCGAGCCATTTCCAGACTGATCCAGGCGTCTTCGCACCGCGATCCAACCCCAAATGCTCCTGCATTTCCGGAGCACTGTAAGGATTCGACGCAAACGGATCATCCGGCGATGCAACCATGTGAGAACTCGTCAACAGATTTGCGCCAGGCGCATGAAAACGCCCGCAGTGAACTTCTGCGGGCGTCTGTTTCTAATTCTATTTGAGATTTCAAATTTGAAATCTCAAATTGTTCGGAATGAACTAGTGGCCTTGGTTGATTTCGTCCCCTCATCAGCCGCCGGGCGTTAGCCCCCGGTTTTATTGAAGCGCCAAGAACCGGACGCTAACGCGTACCGGCTAATGAAATCAACAATCCTCTAGTGGCCTGCAACAGCGGCGATGCCTTCCAGGAAGCCCTGGAGCTGACGACTTCGGACCGGATGCTGAAGCTTGCGGACGGCCTTGGCTTCAATCTGGCGAACTCGCTCACGAGTTACCTTGAAGATGCGACCGACTTCTTCCAGCGTGTACGTGTAACCATCGCCCAAACCGTATCGTAGCTTGATGATTTCGCGTTCGCGGTAGGTCAAAGTCTTCAGGACAACGTCGATCTTGTCCTTCAGCATTTCTGACGCCGCGTTGCTGACCGGGCTGTCATTGCCGCGATCTTCCAGGAAGTCACCGAACGCGCTGTCGTCGCTTTCGCCGATTGGCTTATCAAGACTGATTGGCTGGCGAGAAATTCTCATGACTCGACGAGCTTCATCAATCGGAATGTTGGCCACTTCGGCCATTTCTTCAACGGAAGGTTCGCGACCAATTTCCTGCAGAAGAACTCGAGCGGCTGCTCGCAGTTTGGTCATCGTTTCAATCATATGGACAGGCACACGAATCGTACGAGCCTGGTCTGCAATCGCACGAGTAATCGCCTGACGAATCCACCAGGTCGCGTAAGTTGAGAACTTGTAACCGCGGCGATATTCGTACTTGTCGACTGCTCGCATCAGGCCAGTGTTGCCTTCCTGAATGAGGTCGAGGAACGTCATGCCACGATTACGGTACTTCTTGGCGATTGACACCACCAGACGCAGGTTGCCTCCGGAGAGATCTCGCATCGCCTTATCGTATTCGCCATGTCGCTGCAGAATGGCCTGCATCTGAGCAGCCATTGATTCCGGCGTTTCGCGAGTCAGCAGGATCAGATCGTCCAGTTCTTTCTGCAGGTGTCGGCGTTCATCAACAGCCGAGGTCAGATTTCGCAGACTGCAGATCTGTTCATGCAGTTCGGTCATGCGATTGGAAATCTGCTCCAGACGCTTCATGCAGGGCTGCAGACGCTGAGTTCGCAAGCTCAGTTCTTCCAGCAAAGTCACACAGCGACGACGGCGTTCAGCCATTCGATGCTGAACTTCAGTGCGTTCAGATGCGGGCAGGTCAGTTGCCAGTTTCGCGTAGTCTTCCGTATCGCGTGTGCGGATGTTCTCAATCGTCGCCAGGTTGAATGGCATACGGCCGAGAATCTGTTCCTTCTCCAGGCTTTCCGTCATGGAAACTTTGATCGTGCGATCGAACGGAAGTTCTCCGCGATGCACTTTGACCAGAGTTTCGTGGCAGAAGTTCAGAGCGAATTCGTTGCTGAGCAGAGCACGACGGAAGCGGCGGCGAGTCACTTCGATCTGCTTGGCGAGGAAGATTTCTTCGTCACGCTTCAGCAGAGGAATCTCGCCCATCTGGCTCAGGTACATCCGAATCGGATCTTCGGTGCCGCGTGAGTCGTCATCGATACGGATTTCCGGCTTGCGTTTTTTGCGAGTGGCCAGCGGTTCGGAAGCAACTTCCTTCACCGGGTCAACCACCAGCGGCATGTTGAGTTCTTCGAGATAGATGATCAAATGATCCAGGAAGAGCGGATCGGTGGCTTCATCAGGCAGATAGGAATTGACCTGGGAGAAGAAAAGATGGCCCTGCTTGATTCCGGTTTGGATCAGGCTTCGCAGGCTTTCATCGAGGCATTGCATAGGAGTGTCTCCGAGGAATACTTTTTCGACTGATTGATTCGTAGTGTGAGACTTAGCGTCAATTCATTTTCAATTTGAAATTTCAAATCTGAAATCTCAAATGACAGGGATCCGATTCTCTAACGGCAGGTCGCTG
>CAIJTV010000962.1:0-1591 GCA_903823635.1 uncultured Planctomycetaceae bacterium | reverse complement strand
GCTTTATCAATCCCGTTGCACAGAGGTCGCGGCCAGCCGCTAAGTCCTCCCCGGTAGCAGCACCGACAGAAACGGCTCTTCGGCAACGAGGACCTATCGTAATTCCCGACGATACCGTTTGGCGGCGATACCCGGCTCAGTGGCCGAAAAGAGGAGAGATGGGTAGAATGCACAGCATTGAAAGATTTAAAGGCGGCCTCTGTCGCCCGAAGTTAACGCTTACCTGGAGTCGTGGGAACCATGAAAGACAAGAAGAAAAAGAAGTCCAAGGATGAGGTCATCTCCGCAGCGTCTGCTACTGAATCCTCTGGATCAGTCGGTTCGGTGGCTCGCGTGACAGAAATCATCGCATCGTCTCCCACCAGTTTTGAAGATGCCGTGGCAGTTGGTGTCGCTCGAGCCTGCAAGACCCTGCAGAACGTGACGGGGGCCTGGGTTCAGGACCAGAAAGTGGATGTTGCCGACGGCAAGATCACGGCGTTTCGAGTCAACTTAAAGGTGACGTTCATTCTGAACGATTGAGCGTCGGGATCTGCCACGACATCGCCCATGAATCCTCATGAGACATCGCGTTGGGGGCTCTATTTGCTGCCAGTGCGATTTCTGGCGATCGGAAGCAATGCCTGCGCTAGCAGGAAGATGACAAGCGGAGCGATCCAAAGAATTCGTGCGGTGTGTAACACCCAGTTTGGCAATGTTGTCAACTGGGCGATGACCAAGTACGCGACCATGCCCAACATCATAAAGGTCAGGACACCACACCCCATCGCCGTCATCTGACTCTTGAAGACTCCGCGTTCACTGCCGCTATCAAAATGAACGTCGACGGTTCTTCTTCGTCTGAGAGATTTTTTGACAGCCTCGGCGAGTTCCAGACTGATCGAAAACGACTCCATCCATTTGGAACAGGCTTCACGATTTCCGAAAAGCCAATCGATACGTGGAAGTGCGGGCGCTCGTTCTGAAACACTCATCCGCTGGACTGTCGCGGAGGATCGCTGAATCCTCAGTTCCGAATCCGGCGCTGGACTCAATGCTCTCGGGCGAATCATCAGCGTCGCGGGAGGAGAAGGTGTTTCGACGGTCGATTGGGAATTCAGAGTGATCAAAAGAGACAGCAGAGTTCCATCGGGAGCCAATGACTCCAACGCTGTCACCTGGGTATAATCAAAGCCACTCGCAGAAAGAATATCGAGCCCCTGCAGAATGGTGATTGTTCGCGACTCGGGAGTTGAATTCTCGACCGGTATTTCTGCCGCGATCTGCAAAATCCCGCTTCGATCCATCGGCAGGCATTTTTCCATAGCTGGCAAGTCGGCCAACTGGAATCGGCCGGTTAGCGGCACGATGCAATGGCGACTTTCATCCAGAATCAGATGCAGCTCAAATGAAAATGCCGGTGAGCATTCCAAAGGTGGAATGATCACGACATGCTTTTCAGCTTGCGTCGCCGCACGACACAAACGCAGGCTCTCTTCAATGTCATTGACAGCAATGATGACGGCATCAACTACGGAATCCAGCAAGGCATCTTCAGGCGTCGACACCAACCGCATCGAAATCTGTGCCGCAGAGACTGACTGAGCCAGGC
>CAIJTV010000961.1:0-1809 GCA_903823635.1 uncultured Planctomycetaceae bacterium | reverse complement strand
GGAGAATGCATTCTGCGCTGCCGAAACGCTCATTTAACGTGGTTGGTTTGAAGAAACGGATCATTTTTTGCTGTGCAAATGCTAACCAATTCAATGATTCCATGGACGGTCGCACAGGATTCGCGGTCGGTCGATGGATCGTTCTGTAGACTGGCGGGAAGACACACGATGTCGCTGAATCATTCAGAATCCCTTGATGCTGTGGACATGGGGACTTCGTCCCTGCCGGGGCGAATTCTTGAGATCTCCGTAGTTCGCACTTTGAGCCGACGTTCCAACATTAAGGGAATCATTCGCGCGTTGACGCACGTCGGTGGGATGATCCTCACCGGCATCCTGGTCTATTTAACCAGCACCAATCTCTGGTTGATGATTCCAGCCATGGTCATCCATGGTTTTGTAATCGTCACCATGTTTGCTCCGATGCATGAGTGTGTACACCGCACGGCTTTTGCAACTCCGATGCTGAATGAAGTGTTCGGCTGGTTCACCGGCCTGATGAGCTTCTACAACTTTCATTTTTATCGACACTACCACACTTGGCATCATCGCTATACACAGGATCCTGATAAGGACCCGGAACTCTCTGACTTTAAGCCGGCGTCTGTTCCTGGTTATCTCAGCGAAGTCATTGGCGTGCACTTCTGGCCTCTGCGACCGTGGCGATTTCTTAAACTTGCCATGGGACAGACGAAGAATATTCCGTACGTCCCGGATTCCGCTCGCAGACGCATTGCGATCTCGGCTGGACTTCAGCTGACCGTCTATGCTGCAGCGGTTGCTTCAATCCTGATGGGGCAAATGGCAGCGTGGTATTATTGGTTTCTGCCAGCCTTGCTGGCTCAGCCTTTTCTGCGAATGATTACGTTGGCTGAACACACCGGGTGTACTCTGGGAGACGACGGCCTGACGAACACACGGACAACGCTGACCGCATTGCCCGTCAGGTTGTTCATGTGGAACATGCCGTTTCATACTGAACACCATCTGTATCCATCGATCCCGTTTCATCTGCTGCCACAAGCTCATCAGGAACTCAAGTCACGTCTGATCCATCTGGTGCCCAGTTATGTGGCGGCGCAGGTTGAGGTGATCCAGTCGTTTTCAACGACTTCGTCGAGCTCAACAGGTCCGTCCGGCTCAACAGGAGCAACAGCGTGAGGTCCGGGCCGGGCGAGAGTCAGATTCTTCAATTGCCGCAGTTCGAACTTCAACGCGGAGTCACGCTGCCCGAGGCGACTCTGGTTTATGCAACACACGGAGAACTCAATCAATCACGCAGCAATGCGATTCTGTATCCAACGTCCTACGGCGCGCAGCATCAGGATGTGAACTGGCTGGTTGGTCCGGGGAAGATTCTGGATACGACTCGTTATTTTGTGATTCAGGTCAATATGTTTGGGAATGGGTTGTCGTCATCGCCCAGCACTCTTCCTGAACCCTTCGCGGGGACGCTTGTCCCTGTGTTCACTCATGTCGATAACGTCGCCGCGCAGTACAAGCTGTTGGTTGAGCATCTTGGCATCGAAAAACTGGCCCTGATTTATGGCTGGTCCATGGGCGGTCAGCAAGCGTTGCACTGGGCTGCGCTGCATCCCGACCGTGTTGAATGCGTTGCCGGTATCTGCACGTCTGCTCGAACATCGCCGCATAATCGAGTGTTCCTGGAAGGTTTGCGGAGTGCTCTCACGACTGACGCGACCTGGACTGGCGATCGATTCAATGGCCGTCCGGAACGCGGCTTGCGGGCCTTCGCCAGAGTTTACGCGGGCTGGGCTCTATCGCAGGCTTTTTATCGGGACGAAGTCT
>CAIJTV010000960.1:0-1818 GCA_903823635.1 uncultured Planctomycetaceae bacterium | reverse complement strand
CCGCTTTCTGCAGGATGTGCAGGCAGATTGCTCTCACGTCCCGCAACTGTGCTTGCGGCAGTTCCAGATTGCCTCCGTTGATATCACGAATCAGTCTTGTGGCAGCTTCAACTTCGTTCACGGTTTCTTCATTCCTTCAGGTGATGACGCTCTGGGAACACGATCAACGTGGTTTCTTTTTCCATGAGTGATCCAGCTGAACTTCTCGTGGTTTTTGAGCCACGGGTGCCTCCGGCGGTTTCTGTTTTTGAAGTGGAAGGGTGTTGAGATCTGCCCTTGCTCCGAGCGCAGCGTAAATCAGTCCAGCCAAAGCGATCAGCATTCCCCCGCCGATGATCAGAAGAGGATTGCTGGTGACTGCGAGGGCTCCGAAGGCGATGATGCCGATAGCGGTGATGCAGCCGACACGTGATCCGAAGTCTGTTGCGGAGTGATGCATCGATTAGATCTCGCTTTCCGCAAACGGCAGAGCGTCCGCAGGTTCGGGCGGCTGTTGTTCGTTCCAGGTCCACAGCCCTTGCTTCCCGGTAGCCCTGATGGGTTTGATGACCTGAGGTTCTTCCAGCACAATGCAGAACGGCCCGTCGGTGTGTTGGTGGGTCGCCAGGTGTTTGAATCGTTGCCGACAACGGTCGGACCGGATTTCATCCACGCTGAGGACAGCGACCACCTTTGCAGTTCCCACAACGCACCCAACTGGCAGAGACTCGATGCCGAATCGGCCCACGAATTCAATGCCACGATTCGACAAGCCGGCATGGATGGCGATTCTCTGCCCGATGGCCGACCGCCACGGAAACGGACGAACTCTGTTTTCTACGAGTTTTCGTCCCGTGACGATCAGCTGGGCATACGGTTGCCAGATGGTGATTGCCTTCATCGCTGCACGCTTTCCCGAGCATAACGGTTGGCCTGCTCCAGCAGACTGCGGATCTGGGCCGTCGTGAGCAGCAAAAGCGTCATCGACAGTTCTGCCATCAACGGGCCACGCGTCTGTTTCCTTGAGATTGGGTCATGTCCCGTTTTCGTTTCTGTGGCCACAACCATGATCCACCTCCGATTCCTGTAAACGCATCATGAGCCACGACTGGATCATTTCTGTCGGCGGAGATTTGCGAGTCGGGTTTGAGCCCGGAGAGAAAGCAATCTGCGAGTCTCATCCTCGATCAAAGACGCAGATGCCATTGCTGTGACGTTTCGCATCTCGCCCGGGATCGCGTCAATCCCTGAGTGCTCGATCGTCACCCATTGCTTGAACGCCGGGTGGTCGAAGTATTTCGCGACATTCACCACCTCACCCCGATCGTGTTCCTGCAGTCGATCGTACAGGGTCAGAACCCCTCTCAGGGTGACTTCAGGATTCTGTTCGTTTACATCCTGAAGCAGCAGCATGACTTCAGCCAGCTTGACCGGTTCCTGTTGCATGACAATGTCATCAGGGGCAGCCGGAGCATCTGTGGGCGTGCTGGCAGCCACTTCATTGAACTTGTCATCGATCCACTGGGTAGCCGATTCATCCAGTCTGAGTTTCTGGGCCGTCTCCAGAGCCACCAGGCGGAGTTCTGCCACGTCTTCACAAGAAAGCACGTCCCCAGGTTTCCCCTTGCCTACAGCGCAACGCAGGGCGTATTGGAGCACTTTCTTAAAGTCTTCTGGTTTTGTCGCCTGTCGCATGGCCGTTGTGGCCCGTGCCGCAGCTGACTGTGACGTCGCCTCATACTGGTTACCTTCCTCCGGATCCACCGCCGTCTCTTTCGTGGCGATATTCAGGATGGCGCAGACCGCGATTCTGTAGGCGACCGTTTGGGCCTTTGTGCT
>CAIJTV010000959.1:0-5995 GCA_903823635.1 uncultured Planctomycetaceae bacterium | reverse complement strand
TTGGACGAACACCTGTTGAGATCAGCTTAAGATTGCTGCGCGTACTGTTCGTGTTCAGGTTGACCTTCGAAGCCGGAATCGTTTGCATCAGAATCAGCCCACGTTCAACAACCTTGGCTTCCATCGCATACTGATGACCGGATTTCAGAAGACTGGGATCAAAATCCATCCGGTATGCCAAAGGCCATCGGCCCTGAGCCGAGAAGCTGACTTCGGCAATCGCGTTTGTCGCCCATTGCGGTCGCGTGACATCGAGAAGTCGCACTGTCACAACAGCATTAGGGCCGGGATTGACACGGTCGGAGGTTGCGATTTCGCCGCTGATGGTCCATAGGGAGGAAGTAAACTGGACAGGAACGTTGATCAGCTTCCCGTCTCGACTATTCCGAACCAGCAGAGAGACTCGACCACGTGAGTCCACACGCTTCGCCAGTTCATCGCCAATATCGTACAGTCGACCACCGACCAGCCCCACCTGATATCCTGCAACATTGACAATGACATCGTTGGGTTCAAGTCCCGATCGCTGCGCAACGGAGCCAGCTGCGACCTGTAAGATTTGTACGCCCGTGTCCGTGTTGCGCGGCGTGATCCCCAGTTTGTAAGTGCCGGACGGCTGACCTCCGGGAGGCAAATAGCGGGACTGGGCTTCTGCACCGACGGGAGTTGACTGAGCGGGACCGCTATCACGGTCCCGCGATTCCTGAGCCGCAACCGGTTTCTCACCGGTCAGGGATGCCAACAACACAGACAATCTCAGTACGTTCGAAAGAACAGCAGATATGCGGGCCATGATTCTCACCGGCTCCCAGGAAGCGTGATCGCAAAAGACAGTCTTACTAACGAACTTCACTCCAGCCCAGTTTTTCTTCCTGGGCGAGAACCTCGGCACGTGTGAGCGGCAGAAAGCCATCTTTGATGACATCTTCCTGCCCGGATCGACTCAGAATGTAAGACAGTAGTTCCCGCATGAGTGGGTCTTCAAGCTTTTCACCGTTGATTGCCACAACAAGATACAGCGGCCGAATCAACGGGTAACGATGCGATTGGAGATTCGCTTCTGTGGGCTGGGTCAGAACACCATCGGCTCCGGCGACTGGCACAACGCGAACATCTCCGGGCTCACCATGGGAAAGACTCACGAGAGAGATACTTGTGGGATCCTGAGCGACAGCCTGGATCAATTCATCTCGTGTGGAATATTCTTTGACAGAGCGTTGAGCGGCTTCGGCTCCCAGAAATCTGTTTTCCAGATAACGACGAGTACCCGAAGTTTTCTTTGGTCCCAGAACATTCACTGGCTGTGATCCGAGGGGCCCTGCGACGTTCAACTCTGACCATATCGAAGCGACGCCTGTCGCCCCCGTTTTTGTCAGTATTGCTGAATCCGCGGAGTCAGAAAATCCCTGCACTGGATTGGATTTGTGAACGATAATTCCCATGGCATCATGACAAATCACAAGCTCTGCAATTCGACCTCCTCGTTTTTGTTCGAGATCGGCGAGCTCCTGACTCGTCAGTGGCCGACTCGTCAAGCCAATCAGAAGACGCTGATCCGGGATCGCAGGAAGAGCGGTTTCCGATCCCTTGCAGTCGATATTCAAAGTCACTTTCGGATGCAGCTCGCGAAAACTGTCTGACCAGGTCGCCGCCACTTGCTGAAGTGTCTGTGATCCAAAAAGGAAAACGTCCCCTTCAACTTCCTGTTGTGGTGTGTAGTAATCCAGATCCAGCGTCGCTCCGGCCGATTCGACGGCAGAGACCACAGGCACGACCGGCGGCAGCTCGACGCCCTCGTCAGCTCTGCACGGCGTCAGCAGCGAATGCAGGATCATCAGCCCGAATCCCCAGAAGCCACGAGTTGGATTCGAAAACATTGACTGCTCCCTGATGAATCTATGAAAACAACGATCTACGCATCTCCGAATCCAATTTGGATTGACCAGACGCGGTGTTTCGGCGGACATCAAACTCACCACCATTTTATTCATCCCAGCATGTTCGCCCAAAGGTCAGCGAGAAGATTGCAGGTAAGCCAAATCGCTGCCTGAATTGTGCCTCGGCAGAGTACTGCGACGACTGCTGTCCGCATCAGCTAGAAGGCTGCGAATGAGTTGATCGGTAATCTCGTCCGCCGCAATTCTGTCCGAGAATCGTTTCAGGGTCGAGTAGTGTGGTAAATGCCCAGGACAGATTCGCGACTTCACTGCATCGCAGGTTTTCAGGAAGTCCAATAGACCCCGATAAGTCTGGTTCGTATACGTTTTGAGTGCCAGCAATGTCAGAAGTTGCACCTGCGTAAACAGCTTCGGGCTGTTGCGATGCGAGTAGGGTTGCACATGAGCCTTCAGAGACTTCTGAAACTTTGCAATGACATCCAGCAATTCGTCGATGTTTTTCGAGCTTTGGAGTGATGCATCCACACAAGGTTTTTGAATCATCTGCGGCAAAAGTCACTCCTGTCAGAAAACATTGGGTGTCGGGAAATTGCCCCCAGTCGGCCTGGAAAGATGGTCAGCGGCCGAAACGAATTTTTTATTCCGCGTTGGCAAAACTTTTAACAAAAGTCGTGAGACTTCTGGAGACGCACGAAATTCTCACGAATGTCGCTACCAATGGCGATTTCAAAATGGGCTCTAAGACCCCTAAAACGCGACTCGTGAATCACACTTCACACTCTGTCACTTCCATACCGTCCAGAGAGCCCAAAACCATTGGGGGCACGTGATCATGATCGGGACTGATCAATGCCGGATCTCTGTCGAGAAATTCTCCCCCTGGAAACAAAAAAATGAGCGACAGACTGCCCGGTGATCAGCTAGGCAGCCTGCGCTCATTCTGTTCAATCTTCGAAGGTCCCCTCAATCCTCGACTAACTTCGAAGGTTGCTTTCATCCCGCAAACGTGTGGATCGCACATTCACGAAATTATGTTGTCTCTCAGACAATCCCACGGACACGGAAAAGGGCAGGATCGTCAGACAGAAAACACGTCCACACTGCGAAAGCTTCGTTTGCTGTTGAGTATCAGCAATTGAAGTAACCTTTGGGGTCTGACCAGTTACTTCAGGATTGAGAAGCGGCAGATCGCAGTGTGCGTTTCACTCGCCTGTTTTTTCGGCTGAATCGATCAGGTTGGCTTCACGGATCGCAGCAGGGACACGAGAAATAGGACACGTCCTACCCGGGGATGGGATCTTCACCAACTTTCTTCGAGTCGGGGGTTCTGCATTAATGAATGCCTGACCAGCTCAAGCAGCAAAAGTCGCTGCTGAGAAACTGAGGAGACCCCCAGTCGTCCGTCAGGGCCTCGAGATTTTCCTCGTTCGGACCGGCTTTCCCCACCCCCAGGAAATCGGCCAGTGGGTCTGCCTCAGGCTCAGACTCAGCTCGAAGTCGCCTGTTAGACGTTGCGAGAGACTCCGGAGTTAAACTCTCTAACCGGCTTTTCAAATCAAATCTTCAGCGGACATGAAAGTCCCGCCATTCATTGCGCGGTGAGTTTCAATCCAATGATTGCTGCCATCAGCAGGATCAAAAAGAAGATGCGTCCGGCATTGACTGGCTCGCCCAGTACTGTAATTCCGAGAACAATCGTACCGAAGGTGCCGATACCAACCCAGACAGCGTAAGCGGTTCCGATGGGAAGCGTTCGCGCTGCAAGAGCAAGCAGATACATGCTGGTGATGATCCCGGCAATGGTCAGCACGCTGGCAATGGGCTTTGTAAAGCCTTCGGTATACTTCAAGCCAATCGCCCAACCAGCTTCGAGCAAACCGGCAATCACGAGAAGAATCCAGGCCATCACAACGCTCCAGTCTGATGCGTCGTCTTGTCTTAACCGGGTACGTCGCACATCGTCCGGGCCTGAGTGGCAATCACGAATCAGTTCGCAGCGTAAGCCATGAACATCGCGTGGTCAAAGTAGATGCCGATACAAAGCTTGTGAGATCGTGCCCATCGCCCCATGTCGTCGGCAACACGTCAGCATGGACCTTCAAAAGAGTCGTCTGCTGTCCATGGGAACTTCCAATTTTGCAACATCTTACAAGCACTGATCGAAAGATTGAATTTGCGTCAGAGAATCGACCAGTCCACTTGTCGCTTTCAGTATGCACTTGAATCTGAACGTTTCAGCGATCGGTTTAGACGTACCGAGGAAGCTCAATCCTGATTATACTGCCAAGATAACACCGCGTTTCTGGTCAAGAAACACGAGCCGCAATCGTCAGTGACGAACGGTTCTTTCCATGGAAAGGAAACTCTCATGAATTCACCCGCGTCACCACCGGATTCAGAGCCGGACGCAATTGTTTACCCGCCGGAGTTTGCTCAGCGAGTCGTTGCGGCGTGGGCGGCATTGGAGATTCCTCGTGTCGAGATTCCTTCCGTCGCCTGCATCGCGAGGACACTGGACGTTCTCTATCAGGCCAGCTTCCTGCAGGAAGAGGGAGAGGCGGTTCGTTGTCGATTGATTCTGGCCGATCCGTCCGATTGGAAGCAGGGGGAAGGGCCTCCGACCGGTTTTCATGTTTTGCGATTTGCCGAGTCACGTGCTTTTACGCCGCAGGAAATCCGCAAGCTGGCTCCGGCGGCTTCGTTTTATCGTTCGATCCTTGGCGTCCACTATGATGCTGAGAAAGGTGTATCCATCTGGGGCATTGTGGAAACAGGAACGCGATGGGTTAATCGAGTCGACGGCGGGCGTTTCGATGGAGCTCCTCTGCCTCCACATTTCGTCGTCCACATTCTTGGACCAGGCCGTTTGCTGACTGCGTGTGGATATCATCGTCTTCTGGAACTCGACAGTGGCAAGATTATTCGAACAGGGTTCGATCCATTTAAGGCCGGATGGCTTCCGCAACATTTTCGCCCGGTAAGACAATGGCTTCAGGATCGACTGGCGGAAACTCGCCTCGAGGGAGCCAACGTTGAAGACTGCTTTATTCGCATGATGGCTCAAAGTGTCGTTCGTCGAACACTGAGCCTTGTTCGTGGTCGTGGACATGGCGGAATGCTGATCTATCTTCCGCAGGAGAAACCGAACCTGGACGAACTGTCGAAAGTTCTGCGAGTTCGATGCCCGTTTGAATCTCGCCCATCAACTGCGCATTTCAGCGAACTGATGCTGCGAGCGATGTCGCGACTGTCGCTTGTAGGGCATCGCCACGGCTTGACCAGCGTCAAGTGGGAGAACTATCAGACCATTGATGATCCGGTGCTGTCGGAGATCGATGAATCATTCGTCGAGTTCGCGCATTTGCTGGCTGATATGATGAGCGTTGATGGCGCGCTGGTGCTGACGAAACGATTTGAACTGGTTGGTTTTGGGGGCGAAGTGCTCGGAGAAAAGCCGGTCACCCGTGTCTTTCGAGCTCTGGATCTCGAAGGTGTTTCGTCGACCCCGGAGATGGCCGACAGTTCCGGCACCAGACATCGATCAGCCTATCGGTTTGCCTCTGAGGTGCCTGAGAGCCTTCTGATTGTGATCTCGCAGGATGGAGCTGTACGGTTCGTGGCGGCGCGAAATGGGCAGATTATGTATTGGCCTTATCTGCCTTGACGACACGCGGCGATTGATGCGACGAGAACCGGGTTCGAGAAAGCAAATCTCTTGCGGTGTCCAGGGCCTTATGTGCGTGCCGATTTCTTTATAACGCGACGGGGCAGGGAGGGATTTACAGAAACACTGTTGCGATTCCGCCCCGAACGGGGCAACCACATGAAAGCCTGGGGCAACGCCCCAGGAAAACGTTTCACGTCAAATCCAAAGCCCCAACGGGGCGGCACAACGTCACGACATTCGGACGTATAAAATCACAACCACAATTTGTTCCGCCCTGTAAGGGCTTAACCATCACGCGGATTTGCAAACCCAGGGCGTTGCCCTGGGCTGACATGTTGATGGCCCGTTGGGCTGAATCGCAGGATGAATTGTAGTGGTTCCCGCTTGCTACGTTCGAACACATACTTCGTATAGAAAATAAAAAAGGCGC
>CAIJTV010000958.1:0-1534 GCA_903823635.1 uncultured Planctomycetaceae bacterium | reverse complement strand
CGAGGTCATAGGTGCCGCGATTGCCGATTCCGATGCCACCGACGACGACTCGTTCGCTGGGAGCAACCGCTCCACCTCGCCCAAGTGCTGAGGCCGGAATAATGGTTGGAGCCATAACCGCTGCGGCGGCTGCAGCCACACTTTTCTTCAGAAAGCGACGGCGAGGCAGGTGGGGTGACGCTTTTGACATGAGGATCTCCTGGAATTGCCGATGGGGTGCAAAACACACAGGGAGTTCCCGAAGGGACGGTTCACGGCGCTGGAATCAGTCAGGAAAACTCAGCTCCATTAACCGAACTTACGGACTTCCAGCCGATCAGCATACGCTGGAAGAAAGCCCGATACCAGGCAGCGAGGAATTTGGGGTATCGCGCACCGCGGAATCCATTGGATCAACCCAACCGGTAGACAACCGACAAGAGAAACCTCATCCTATATGCTGCAATACTTCAGTCTGACGCAGCCCATTCGCTCCATGGCGAACGATCCCTTGCGCTGATTGCAGAAGATCGTCTGCCTCGCCCAGGCTTTTTCTCACCGGAAAATCAGGATGCCACGCACACTTATCTCATTTCGACCTTTGTTTCTGATGCTGCTCATGATCGCAAATTTCTCACAAAGCACTCAAGCACAGCAGGCGAACCCGGACGACGTCTACCAGCTCGGAGCCGACTCACAGCGTCAGGACGGCGTGCCGCAGGGAACTGTCACGAAGCATGAATGGACCAGCCAGATCTTTGAAGGGACTGTGCGAGAATATCACGTCTGCATCCCTAAGCAGTACGACGGAACTCAGCCCGCCTGCCTGATGGTCTTCCAGGATGGTCATGCCTATCTCGATGAAAATGGTCAGGTGCGAGTTCCCATCGTCTTCGACAACCTGATCCATCAGGGGAAGATGCCTGTCACGATTGGACTGTTCATCAACCCGGGACATAACGGCGGAGAAATCCCTGAGAGCCGTTGGAAAGCTAACAATCGCAGCTTCGAATACGACACGTTGAGCGATCAGTATGCTCGATTTGTCGTCCAGGAATTGCTGCCTCATGTCGTCGAAGAACACAAACTGAAGATCAGCAGTGATCCCGCGGACCGAGCAATCTGTGGAATGTCCAGTGGCGGAATTTGTGCGTTCACCGCGGCCTGGGAACATCCGGAATGGTTCGGAAATGTGCTCAGCCATATCGGCAGCTTTACCAATATCCGTGGCGGTCATGCTTATGAAGCCATGATTCGCAAGACAGACAAGAAGCCGATTCGAGTGTTCCTCCAGGACGGCGAGAATGATCTCGACAACGAACACGGCAACTGGTGGCTCGCGAATCTGCAGATGGAGAAAGCTCTGAAGTTTAAAGGCTACGATTACAAGTTTGTCGGCGGCACGGGTGCTCATAGCGGAAAGCACGGCGGTGCGATTATGCCGGAATCGTTGGAGTGGTTGTGGCGTGATCATGTGGCGGGCCCAGAGCCTGCAACTGACCCGAAGACAGAACCTGTCGATGCGAAAACGGCGTATGAAGAGAAATCTATTTCG
>CAIJTV010000957.1:0-3764 GCA_903823635.1 uncultured Planctomycetaceae bacterium | reverse complement strand
TGCACTTGTATACACCTCTCGTTGCCGCTTGGTGTCGGAAAGCTGGCCTTCAGGAAGCTGATACCGCCGATCTCTGTCAAGAGGTTTTTAAAGGAGTTAATGCCGGGATTTCTCGACTCCAGTTTGGCCCGGACCATAGTTTCCGTGGGTGGCTGTGGACGATCACGAGGCGATGTCTCGCGAAACACTTTGACCGATGTCGCAATGGTGTGAACGCTGTTGGCGGAACCGACACGATCGTCAGAATGAATGCTATACCCGACTGGATTCGGGAAGAATCAGCACCGGAAAGAAGGGACGGCGGTGGTGAGGTTCTGATGCGTGCAGCGGAAATGATTCGAGGAGACTTCGAGGAAAGGACGTGGCAGGCGTTCTGGCTGTCTACGGTCGAGAACCTGTCCTCCGAAGAAATCTCCGTGCGTTTGAGTATGACATCAAATGCAATTCGTCAGGCTCGGTTCCGAGTGATAGCCCGACTTCGTGAATTTCTTGGGTATTGGTAGAACGCTCAAAGGAGAATTGATTTTGAAGACGATGGGATCCAGCTCCTGTGGGCTACCGACCACGCATGACTGTCTTCTGACGATGCTGATAAATGCATCGCTCACTGTGGCGGATTCTCCCTGTGTGATCTGCCAAAAGTCGAAGGCTGCTATTGAAGCGGAAATGGACGAAATCGCCGCGGAGTTTGGTTCCGCGGTCCGCTGCCGAAGTGATCTCGACCAGAATTTTGTGGCAAAGGTGGAAGCACGACTCCGATCAGCAGCGGAATGCGGCCTTCGCGGAAGTCTTTTTGGTGAGGGAGTTAATGTAAGCCCTGTGCGGATTGGCCGCTACGACGTCCTCTCCACGCTGGGGCGAGGCGGAATGGGAGTGGTCTATCGTGTGCGGGACCATGAAAGTCTTCAGGAGTATGCCCTGAAGACGCTCCCGGATATGGCACGATCCGGGAGCCAGACGAAGGCTCGATTTCAGCGAGAGATCAGCAGCGTTCGTCGGTTGAATCACCCTGCGATGGTGCAGTATGTTGATTCGGAGACGACTGAAGAGTCGTCGTATCTTGTGATGCCCATCATTCAGGGAATCGATGTCGGCTCGTTGGTGTCCAATGGAAAGTCGCTGACGCTGGCAGAGGTGAGCGAGATTGTTCGGCAAGCCGCAATTGGCTTCTACGCAGCTCACGAACAGATGATCATTCACCGCGATATCAAGCCGTCCAATCTGATGCTGACATTAAGTCCGGATGGGCATGTTCAGTTGAAGATTCTGGATTTCGGCGTGGCGATCAGTCGTGGACCTGATTGCGACAGCACCTTGACGGAAGAAGGACAGACTCTGGGTACTTTGGACTACATGTCCCCTGAGCAACTGTCGAATTCTCATCACGTCGATTGTGCTACCGACATTTACTCACTGGGAGCAACAGCGTTTCGGCTGTTATCGGGTGTCACGCCATTTCAGCAGGCTGGCCAAAGTCCGTTGAAGCTGATGATGGCAATTCGTGATTCAAGTGTTCGCGAGATTCAGAGTCTGTGTCCGGATATCCCGCTCAGTATCGCGGGGTTTCTAAATCGGATGTTGGATCGAGAACCCAGCTATCGACCAAGAAATATGATGGAAGTTGCCGTGGCCTTTGAGAGCTACGCAGCCGGGCATCAGCTTGGTGATCGACTTCAGGAAAGGCTTTTGGCGGGAACAGATGACACTGCGCCGACGCTTGAATAGCCCGTGGTTACGGGGACTGAATGCCTGAGCCGGCTGGTCTGTATTTTTGGTGAGCCTTCAGCCAAGCCTACGCGGAACGGGATGCTGTGCCGACGAAGCAGAAACGCAACAAACCCGCCGTATTGCGGCGGGTTTGTTGGAATGATTTACTGCTGTGAAGGCGACGTGAAAGATCAGTTGTTGATTCCGCTGCCCAGCAGGTAGTTGATCTGGAATGCGTTCAGGAGAACGTTGCCAACTTCCTCAGCGAGTGTGTAACGGACGAGCACCACATCATTTGGCTGGATCAGTACTCGTTCCGAAGGGTTCTCAAGTGCTCGGTTGAGGTCGACCTTCATGGCGATTGAGCTGCCGCAGGGGAGCTCACGGACAATGATCGCTTCGGATGGTTGGCAATTCACGCTGCCGCGACCGCCTCCATTCCCATTTCCGCCGATAGCTCCCACTCCTGTGCCTGACTGGCCGAGGGGACCGCGAGCCAACGCAATTGCTCCAAGAATATCAAGGTCTTTATCTCGAGGCAGAGGATATTCGCCGCCGCCAAGAACTCCCGCGGTTGTGAATGTTTCACGGTCTCGACTGCGAATGATGATGATATCCCCATCATTCAGAATGATGTCGTTCTGATTGAATGACGGAGGATTCGCTGGGTTATAGCGTAGAGGGATGCGAGTCACATTTGGAGGATCAGGCAGCGGTGCTTCGTTGCACAGGCAATCGTCATCGCAGTTGCTCTGACAAACCTGATTCAGGACCGTGTCAGCCTCAACGCCGGACTGGAACAAACCTCGATAGATCAGGATCTCGTTCTTGGCATCGGTTCCTGGCATGCCCCCTGTTTCATTCAAAGCGTGGAGAACGTCGTTCTCGTAAGCCGGCAGGTCAACAACTTTGCCAGTACCACGCTTCGACACACCTTCTGTGCCGCCAGCCTCTTCGCGGATTACCTGAACTCGAACTTTTCGAGACTGGATCAGCGTGACGATGATGCTCTCCTCGCCCTTCTTCACGATCTCTCGTGGATACGTGTAGGCGTTTCGGACAGCTTCCGTGGCCTCCACCAGCGACATGTTCTTGACGTTGATCGGATCAACGATCGGAAGGGCCAGGGTACCGTCTTCTCGAATTGGCACGGGATAGCCAATTGCAGGCGGGCGATTGCTGTCTTCCGGGTAATGCACTGGCGGAAGTTCTTCTTCACTACCAAGCACGCCCTTGATGTAGACGCCAAGAACGTCGCCAGGGCCCAGGAGATATGTGTCTGGCGGGTCCTGTCGAAGCCGAAGCAGAGAGATGTCTTTGTAGTTGTCCTTCAGTTCCGTCGAAAGAATCTCAGCGGGGACACGCGAGACAGGAACTGCATTGATCGTCTGACAGCCTGCCGGAACCATGGAGGCCAGCGTCAAAAGCCCCATAAGTCGAAAGCGTTTTGAGCCGCGGATTTTTCGAACTGACTCGGTGCTGAAAAGCTCATTTAAGCGTGACATTGCAGTCTTCTCCGTGATTCCCGGAATACGTCATCGATAGACGTCTTGAACTGTCTCTGAAGATTCACTTCTACTTTGAAGTCAATCAGTGTGCCTGATTTACGGCAGTAGCCCGTTCAAATCTTATTTTTCGACAGGCGACGTGCCTTCGTCATAAGGGCGGACTGATTCAAGAATACTTGGCTCAGGCGGCATTTCAATTTCTGGCGTCTTCAGAATTTCCATAGGCGGTTCGTCCACTGAGTTTTCGCCGTGAACATCCGGATGGTGGACCGGATCCGTGTCCTCCAGCTTGGACATTCCTGAAAAGCAGGAGTCCGAAGGTGGAGCCTGACGGGCCATCAAATTGGCCCGAGCCGTTGGCGAAATCGGAAGCTGCTGCATGCTGCCTAAGCCGTCTTGCTGTGCAGCAGTCGCTCCATGACTATACCCGTCAAACCAAGCATTAGTTTTGGCTCTGCCGTCCGGGGTCTGGTACTGTGGTTTCCAGTAGCATCGAGGCGGCAACGTTGGCTGGCAGCCTTTTCCACCCTCCAGCACATTGGTGTAGCC
>CAIJTV010000956.1:0-6570 GCA_903823635.1 uncultured Planctomycetaceae bacterium | reverse complement strand
CGGTATTCAGCAGCTCCAGACCGCCCGTCTTTGGATTGATCGAAAACGCGCTGACGGTACCTTCCTTATCAGCTCCGATACGGTCGGTTTCGTTAGCTGAATAAATGTGAGTCCCAGCTGAATTCACCACGAGACAACTGGGGCTGGTTCCCATTTCCACGATCCCGCCCGGCTCCAGTTCTCCAGACTTTCGATTGACTGCAAACAGATGTATTCCGCGTCCATTTCCGGGCGGAAGATCGACCTGAGTGGGCAACGTGTCCTTCAACGGAGAACTGAATGTTCCCACGTAGGCGATCAGTGGCGGTTCCGGATCTGCCGCAAAAGCCTGCGAAGATCCGACCACAAAAGGCGAAACCAGCAAAGCGGCGGTATAAAAAAACGAACGGCGAGAAGACTTGGAAATCGTCATAAGTACCTCGGGAGCGAGTGTTTGCGGAAACCGCGTCTTGATCGATTCCGGGACAGGCGGTAGCCTTCCGGAATCAACAGACTCTATTATGTCAGGCACATAGGTTAGACGGCCCGCTCAAAAGTTGAACTGAACGCACCAGTGGCACGTCAAAAAATCTGGTCTCTACCACGGAAGGTTGCCGCATGTCAGATCCCTCGAGCCCACAAAACTCAGGCCGTAACCCTTCAGAAGGCCGGGCAGGAAAGTCCAGTCTTCTCAGGATTGCAGTCCTGCTGGCGGCCCCGTGTCTTGTGGCCGCTGTGTTCTCTATGCGAGAAGGCACTGCTCCGCCGCTGACGCTCAGCATCGATCGGCCAGCTCTGGTCTTTGACACCTACATGCGGCACGAAGGTCTTGACCCAATCCCGCTGCAGCCGTTGCTCACGCCATATTTCACTTTCGTCAATAAAGGTGCTGCGACAGTTGTGATTGAAGAAGTCAAAGCCGGATGCAGTTGCATTTCACCAGAGATCACCGGCAAGGAGATCGCACCGGGACAACAAGGTCGCGTAATGCTTCCAATCAAAACTCGTAACGAACCAGCCGGGCTGCGTGAGTATATCACCACGGTGAAGTATCTGGATCCGAAGCCTCGTGAGGTGACACTCACATACAAAGTCGTGTTGCCGGAAAAGCAGGTTGAGATTGAACCTCGGGTCGTCATGTTAATGGGTAAGATCTCAAGCTCTGACCACTCAATCATCACCATCAATGACCATCGAACAGAGCGTTACGCAGACCCGATGAAGATTCAGTCTGTCGTCAGTTCATCGCCTCTGTTTAAAGCGGAACTGCTTGGCCAAACCTCCAACGACGGCGTTGGTCGCACAACGATCGATGTGCGTTTTGTGGATGGGATCCCAATGGGCCAACATCGAGGACTCGTGACGATTACCACCGGCGATGAAGCCTATCCTGTAATTCAGGTGCCCGTGATTCTGGGTGACCGCCGTCGCCCGGAAGATGAAGCGGTGTCTCTGAGCCCTGATGCTGGTCGTGTTATTGTGCAAAGCGAGGATGCGTCAAAGTCCGTGGGGACTTCAATCACATTCACGATCCCGTCGAAATGGAAGGTCTCTCACATCGATACGTTTCCATCACAACTGGTGGGGAAGATCGAGAAGACCGAACCGCTCGGAACAGACAAGACTCAACTGGTCGTTAAGCTGACAATCTCCGAGCTGCCAACGAAGGGCATCGAACAGGGAAATCTTACGCTCTTCGCCAAAGACGGTGAAGATTCTGAGATGGTTACCGTCCCGATTACTCTGACCTGGCGCTGACGGCAAAATGATCGGGCGATGGCTCGCATAGAGCCCGGCTGCTCACGGAGAATACACCTGGCGATCGACTGCAGCTTAAGTTGCTGCAGTTGCGAGAAAACTGCGACCTCGTCGTTAAACTCGCGGCGTGCGGGCAGAATCTCAGTACGGAATTCCGAGATCTCTCTCAAGCAGTGCTGCGGTCATTTCGCCCATAAAGACCAGAATCAGCCCAGCGAACAGCACGCCGGTGGCTGATTGAGTATTCCGGTACTGCAGGATTTTGACGACCATCATCGAAATCACTGCGGGCACCAGAATTCCACCGATCAATCGCATACTGAGCCAAAGAATGTGAGTCGTGTCGGTGGCGGACCAGCCAAACTGCAGGAGCACGACAACACTAACCGCCATGCGCAAAACCGCCGCGACGAAGAGCGTCTTTGCAAACCATGTCAGCGGCTGAATCGACATCGTGGGTGTCGTCAAATACCAATGTCCCAGCAACATTCCCGTCAGCATCGCGCCAAGCACTGATGCGGAAGAAAAATCGGACGCGATCTGCACCATCGTGTTCACTTTTGAGTCTACTCGAACGGCATGCAAGGCCAGACCCAGCACACAGCAGAGACTCATCAGATAAATCGTGACACGCCCCGGCCCGCGTCGTCCCAGCTTCCAGACGATATGGCCAATGTAAGACGTCACAGCGCCGACGATCATCAGGCCTTTGAGAATGGATACGGTCGACTTTGCTTGCACGGTCTGCTCAGCTGAAACCGGAACGCCCGATGCTCCGGGCGCGGCTGAAATCAGTGAAGACGGATCTGCCGCCAACGCGATCAGAACACAAAGTCCCAGACCGACAAGCATTTGAATTCGAAAAAAGCCGTCGGTGACTTCCTTACGTGGCATCAGCAGCCACATCAAAGTCACACCGGTGACAAGTTTCAGAACAAAAAGAGCCACCATAGGATTTTCTATCAGTGCTTACCGTTAATCAGAGCCATCGCTTCCGCGCGGCTGCCAAGATTATTCCGGAACAGCCCTCGCACCGCGCTGGTCACTGTTAAAGCGCCCGGCTTCTTGACGCCTCGAATCGTCATGCAGGTATGTTCCGCCTCAATGACGACGATCACACCCTTAGCGGCCAGTTCATTTTCAATCAGGTCGGCGATCATATGAGTCATTCGTTCCTGCACCTGTGGTCGGCGAGCGACCTCATCAACAACACGTGCAAGCTTCGACAGCCCGGTCACTTTTCCTCGCGGGATATAACCAACGTGAGCTTTCCCCATGAACGGAAGCAGATGATGTTCGCACATGCTGTTAAAGGAGATATCCCGAACAAGCACCATCTCATCATACTGCTCTTCGAACACCTTCTTCAGATGGCGACCCGGCTCGAGATGAAGTCCCCCGAAGATCTCCGCATACATGCGAGCGACGCGGGCCGGAGTTTCCAGCAAACCGTCGCGGTCAGGGTTTTCACCGACAGCCAGCAGAATTTCTCGCACAGCCGCCTGAATTCGCTGCTGATCGACAACGCGAGTTTCCGGTGGCAGAGTGGCGCCGGCCAGAATGTTGTTTAAATCGGTCATAGGAGGGACTTCACTTTCGCAGGTCAAAATGGAATTCCCGCGATTCTAGATGTCTGAGCGATTCCGCAAACCCAAACCCCGGATGTTTTGAAGGATCGGCCGACATTCGCAGCCATGGAATCGACATTTCCGGTGCTCGGCAACGACGATGCGTCTTCGGACGGGAAAATTCGTTCACAGATCGCTATTCTGCGACCGCTTGATCGCGACGCAGGACTTTCGAAAGGATTTCGAACGCCTCGAAAGAACTGCGGGCGACAAGATTTATCAGTTGTTGAATCCTGAAACATCGTGGCCGAATGCCTGGCGACGGCTTTGACGTGACAGTGCCTCAAGAATTCACCAAGGATTAGTCCATTGGCCGAGAAGCGAGATTTTGATGAGTTCCTCGAAAAGTTTCATCGACACCATGAAGTCATGGTCGAAGAACTTCACAAGGTGATCATCGGTCAGGACGCTGTCATTGATCAGATTCTGGCCGCGATCTTTACGGGTGGGCATTGTCTTCTGGTCGGCGTTCCTGGACTGGCCAAGACTCTCGTGGTGAGCACAATCGCCAAATTGCTGGATGTGAACTTTCGCCGGATTCAGTTCACACCCGACCTGATGCCTTCGGACATCACCGGCACCAACGTTCTGGAAGAGAGTGAAAGCGGGCGGCGAGAATTCCGTTTCGTCGAGGGGCCTGTCTTCACCAATATTCTGTTGGCCGACGAAATCAACCGCACGCCGCCCAAGACGCAGTCCGCTTTGTTGCAGGCGATGCAGGAACGCGAAGTCACCGTTGGGCAGACAACGTACAAGCTGCCGGAACCGTTCTTCGTGATCGCAACTCAAAACCCGATTGAACAGGAAGGAACCTATCCTCTGCCGGAAGCGCAGCAGGACCGTTTTATGTTCAATGTGAAAGTGGACTATCCAAGCCTCGAAGAAGAAGAAAAGATTCTCGAGGCAACGACAACTGGTGAACGCGCGGAAGTTCGCAAAGTGTTGTCGGCCAAGTCAATTTTGTATCTGCAGAAGCAGATCAGTCAGATTGTGGCCAGTCCGTTTATCATCACGTACGTAACGCGGCTTGTCCGAGCGACTCGCCCCAAAGACGCGGCCGCTCCGGACTTTATCAAACGTCTGGTTGACTGGGGCGCTGGCCCGCGTGCGGGACAGAATCTGGTGAATGGAGCCAAAGCATTCGCCGCAATGGAAGGGCGTCCCAACGTCTCAATCGCTGATGTTCGTAAGGTCGCCATCCCGGTTCTTCGTCACCGCATTGCCACAAATTTCCAGGCCCAGGCCGAAGGTCTGGACATTGATGAGATTATCACAAAGCTGATCGCGACAGTCCCCGAACCGAATATTCCGAAATACGAACGGTGATGCGAACTCTGATTCCGAACCACGGTGGAGCGTGACGCGGCCTCAATTCACACCGTGCGGAGAATAACGCTGGGGTGAGTCTCGGTGAGACACAAGAGACTGCGGGGCTGACTCTTCCGTGGCACGCCCTTTTGCGAGAAGTAGGGCTGTTTGCTTGAGGCATGACTCCGTTCAAGCCATGACTCTGTGTCCTGAGTTGTATCCTGAACTGTCGGTTGCAAAGGTCCCGACGAAATCAAAAAATCTATTCCTCGCAAAATGGTGAGATCGACTGCCCGGCTCGCCGAAGGTTGGTTAAGATGCGGAGACCTGTCTGCTGTTACTGATGATGGAGTATAAAGGCGTGAAACAGCCTGTTTCGTGCGGATTTTTGATTCTTCGAGGCGACCCGGTCGATTCTTTTCTCCTGATGAAGCACGCGCGCCGCTGGGATCTTCCCAAAGGCCATGTGGATGAAGGAGAAACGGAGCTCCAGTGCGCTTTGCGTGAATTGCAGGAAGAAACCGGAATCGCCTCCAGTGATCTGGAAGTCGATCCGTATTTCCGCTTCGAAAACCGTTACATGGTGAATCAGAAACGCTACGGCGGAAAAGGCCTGATCGAAAAACGGCTGCTGGTGTTTCTGGCTAAACTCATGCGCCCGGTCGATATCGTCGTGACCGAGCATGACGGCTATCACTGGTTTGACTGGAGTCCACCGCACAAGATTCAGGAATGGACAATCGATCCTCTTCTGCACGCGGCTCACGGCCATCTCACCAAGAAATGGCCGTCAACTCGAAGTCCGATGTAGGAATTGATCTGCCGCCAACGGCCTTCAGTTGCGGTATTCCGTTGCGGGAAATGCTTTAGTCGTGGCAAATCTACGGGACCAGTGACGAAATAGAACCGGTTTTTGCCCGGATGACGCTGCGGGGAGCCAATTGATCGGTCGTGGCTTGTCGGCCCTCGAAACGGAAGTTGGATATTCTTGTCCGGTAATCCAGCGACGGGCAAGAATGCCCATCCTAAACAAGAATCAAGGCTTGATCGAACAATAGGCTGCTCGTTTCGTTTGGCAGCCGTTCGATGCTCGTTCCCAGGCCCGCTGAAGTGCGCCCTGGCCCGCGAAAATGCGGCAGACTCCGCTTACTCGATCGAGACGGCCAAAAGTGCTGCGATGTCACGGGTCGGGGCGAAATTGAGTTATCAGACGAGTCTGCGGATGTTACGATCCCGAGGCTGCGAAGAGTGCGGCCCGGCGGTCATATCGCCGGGGGAACGACTCTCGCATGACCTAGGAACTGTCCCGAGATAACTTCCGACTTGAAAAAAGACTCACTCGGTGAGCCTGCGTTCGCTAAAGCTCACTTGTCACACCCTACAAGAAAACCATGCAATTTGTAGGGTGTGACAAGTTCGCTCGGCGAATACAGGCACACCATTCAAGCATCGCAGATGTTGTTTCGAACCCAACAGCTAACGTATTAATTGTCGAACTGGGAAGTGACGCGGGGTACCAGCCATGATCAGAATTTCTGGCCCATCTCATAAGTATTGTGACGGAGCGACTCGCCGGAGTTTTCTTCAGGTCGGCTCGCTGGCCGTCGGTGGTTTGTCGCTGGCCGATCTGTTCGCGGCGGAAGCGAGCAGCAAGACTCCCGCTGCAGTTCGGCAAAAATCCGTGATCATGGTTTATCTATCCGGTGGGATGCCTCATCAGGATACGTTCGACCTGAAGCCCGAGGCACCCGTGGAAGTGCGAGGCGAATTCAAGCCGATCGCGACCACCGTTCCCGGCATCGAATATTGTGAACTGTTGCCGAAGTTGGCGAGCGTCGCGGATCGTTGTGCGATTGTGCGTTCTATCGTTGGGCAGCGGGATGAGCATTCCAGTTTT
>CAIJTV010000955.1:0-3466 GCA_903823635.1 uncultured Planctomycetaceae bacterium | reverse complement strand
GTACGTACGTTAAGGATTTGGTTCGAAATCATATCCGCAATTGGTGAGCCTGCGTTCGCTGGAGCGAACTTGTCACACCCTACAAATCGCAACTCATTCCGGTAGGGTGTGACAACTGAGCCTTAGCGAAGGCGGACACTTAGTTTCAGTCTTCACTTGATTCAAACCGGACATTATGTTGGGACCGCACCTAAGTTGCCGCGCGTGTGCGTTTGACTGACGAGCGAGCCTTCACAGGCTTCGGTGCGGGGCGAACAGATTGCTCCAGGGCCTGCATAATTCGATTCAACTCGGGAACGATTTTCTCGTTCAGCCATGCGTTGAGTTCAACGGCTTTTGATTCGGCCGCCACCCGGGCACTGGCGGACATATTCTGCAGACTCTTTCCCTGCTTGCTGCTGAGCTTGCTGCTGAGCCGTTCGACAGATTTGGCTGCTACAGCTTCATCCTGCAAGCGTCCAAGTTTCTTCTGAACATCCGCCAGTGACCGAAGCAGGTGCTTCGTCGTTTTGTCGGCATGGAACTCCTGCAGCAGTTCAGCAACATAGCGCAGTTGCTTGGAGGAGATACGAAACGAATGCATTCCCTTGAGCTGCGATCCTTCGGGCAATTTTTTCAACAGCAAGTCAATCCGATCACGCAACTGCTGCGCGCTCCAGGATGCACGATCTGGTGCTGCTTCGCTGGAGACATCTGCCTTCTTCGCTGACATTGACTTGAGCAATGCGCGAGTTTTGGTCTGAAGCTTTTCTTCCCGGACCAGAGTCTCGAAGGATTGCCTGAGAGGTTCCTGGCAGTCTTTGCGTTTTCGCTTCCACGCTTTTCGCAACTGAGCCTGAGCTTTCCCTCGTTCAGGCATTTCTCGAGCCAACAGAACATCCAGGTCTCGGGCTTTACCGGCGGACTTGAGTAGCTCCTTCAGAGTCTTCTGGAGCCAGTGTGTTTCCTTCGCACCGGAGAACTGCTCGGAGAACAAATCCAGACAGGCTAAGGTCCTCCGCAGGCCAATCCGCAGTTCATGAACCCCGTCGATGCTGGCTCGCCAATCTTTAGCCGCCACCCTGAGTTGTGCTTTGACGTCCAGCACACAGGCTTTCAGCAGCGTTTTTGCCATCTGTTCCACAGTCACACTGCGTTTTGATTTGCGGGGCATGCACGATACCAGGCACGATTCAGGACCATTGAGAACCAGCAGCGGGAACATCCGCGTTTGGACAAATGAGCAGGGTGCCCACAGAGTGGGGAGAATTCAAACAGGACGGCAGGCCGTCTGGGAATTTACGCATTATTAACAATTGGGGCTAACTGCCCCAATTAAGGCGTTTGCGGCGCCCGAATTGTTAAGATTGCGGGAATTTCGCGAGCCAATTTCATGGAGAATGAGGTCACGGAAGTGACGCCAGACCTCGAAAGAGTCTCGCGGTATTCTGCAACGGATCACGTTGCGTTGAATTGCCGGACAGCCTACCGTACCCGACTTCTTGTTTCTGGACCGGCCCCCTGGTTTGAGGAACTGGGTGAGCAGATTAACGTGGAACAGGTTTGTTCTGTGCGCGGCCGCGATTGAGGCTGACTTCCAAAGTTATCCCGCGAACACCCGGGCTCAATTCACGCCACGCGGAGAATAAATATGGCTTCGTCATTCGAGATGACGCGGCGTGTTGAGTTTTGTGAAACCGACATGGCCGGCATCGTGCACTTTTCGAACTTCTACAAATGGATGGAACAGGCGGAGCATGAGTTCTTCAGAACTCATGGACTTTCCATCGTGCGGCATTTGCCGGATGGCAGCACGATCGGCTGGCCTCGCGTATCGGCCCAGTGTCGCTTCGAATCTCCTGCGCGTTACGAAGATGTCCTGACAGTGCTGTTGACGGTGCAGCGAATCGGCGTGAAGTCGCTGACTTTCGATGTCGTCTTTCGCAACGGTGATCGTAATATCGCTCGCGGCTCTGTGAAAACAGTCTGTTGCATAGTTCGCCCGGGACACGGGCTGGAATCGATGGAGATTCCGGACGAGTATCGATCACGATTTGAAGAGCATCCGGAAGAACAGACAGGAACATGAAGCGAGCATTCTTTGTAACGCTGGGAATTGTCGTTTCCGTCGCCTGCTTTGCGTTGTCCTTGCAGGGTACGAACCAGAAACAACTGACGGCGGCCTTTGCGGGGGCGAATTACTGGTCCCTGCCCGTCATGCTGGGACTGCTGTTCCTGTTTTACTGGCTCAAAACTTTGCGTTGGCAATGGCTTCTGGCCCCTGTCGCAAAATTGACGTTCGGTCAGTTGTTTCCACCCATGCTGATTGGTTTTGCTGCCAACAATATATTGCCTGCTCATCTGGGTGAGTTTGTTCGCGTCTTTGTCGTTCGAAAAAAATACGGCGTTCCCGCCACGACGGTGCTGTCCACGGTAGTGCTTGAACGAATCTTCGACGTCCTTGCCATCCTCGCGCTGTTTGGGGTCGGTTTGTTCTTTACCAACGATCTTCCCGACAAGTATCGGAACGCAGCTTTGCTGCTGGGGGCCGGAGCCATCGTCGGCGTCATTGCTGTCATTGTTTACTTGATCTGGACCGAGGTCTTTCTGAGGTTCATGACATGGAGCATGAGCTGGTTTCCGTTTTTGCCCGAAAAGCTGACCAAAGGCGTCATCGAGATGTTGCGCAACGGGGCTCACGGACTGGCCTCTTTGCGAAGCGGAAAGGCCGTTTTTCTCATTGCGATCAGCAGCCTGGCGCAATGGTTTATTAACGGTCTGATCGCCTACGTGGCCTTGAAAGCCTTCCACATTGATGTTTCACCGGTGGAAGGTCTGATCGTGACAGGAGTGACCGCCATCGGAGTCATGATTCCTTCAACTCCAGGTTACTTTGGCGTCATTCAGGTTTGCTTTAAAGTCAGCATGGAAGCTCTTCAGGTCCCGGTTGCAGCCTCCACCGTGCTTGGTTCATCGCTTTATTATCACATGAGCATGTGGATACCAGTCACACTGTTGGGACTGTATTACGTGCAACAAATGGGATTCAGCCTCAAAGACCTGCAGAAAGCGGCTGACGAATAAACTTCTGGAGCGTATGACAGGAAGCGTCCACATGCCCGCGATTTGCGCCGGCCGACCAGACAACTTCGGAGACGTAGAGATCTCCGCGGGAGTCCAGGCGAATATCGTGCGGTGCAAAGAAATCTCCGGGGGCTGTCGGATTCAAACCGCCTCCCCAGCGACACAGTAGTTCACCGGTCGGCGAATAAATGCTGACTCGACCGCCGGTTGCATTTTCTGATGGTGGAGAAATTCCCGGCCACATCCCTGATCGAAAACCCAGCTCCGCCACGTACATGTTTCCGGATTTATCAAACGTCAACTGACAAGGTCGAGCGACATCTGTGTGCTGGCTCAGGAATTTCCCGTCCGGCGTGAAACTCTGTAAGCGACTGTTCTCACGATCAGCGACATGCACAATTCC
>CAIJTV010000954.1:0-3823 GCA_903823635.1 uncultured Planctomycetaceae bacterium | reverse complement strand
CGTCCGCAACGGAGACATCCCCAAAGAGAAGGCCAACGATCTCGGAATCATCGTGTCCGTTTGGCTGGATCCGTCTGTGGTGACAGAAGAGGTCGACTTCAACATTCTCTTCAAAACTCACCGCGCGGCGATTACCAAAGCCATCGGCAAGGCCATGCGCAACGAACCTTCAATCGACTGGTTGCTGGAGAATCAGGATAAGGTGACACACTGCTTCCATCAGATGGCTGTTGATGGACAGATCTAAAGTACGTTTACCTCTGTTAATTTCGTCGCTGCCCAAATTGGAATACTGGCTTCAGCCACCATTCCATGGGACGCACTCTTAAATGCCATCGATTGAGGTCGGCACGACGAAGAAGAAACCAATGCCCGCCGTCTGACTGCAAAGTTGGCCGGCGGGTTTTGCATTTGAGGAAAATCCGTTACAAAGAACGTCGCTGTTGCCCGCCTGCGTTTTCATCCTCCCCTTACTTCCTGAACAGGAATCTTCTCCATGCTTCGCCGAATTCTGCTGACCGCTGGAATCCTGATCCTTCTTGCTGCTCGCGTTTCTTCGCCTCAAGCCAGTGCTGAAGACAAGGTCGTATTGAAGACTGAAGGCAAGACGCTGGAGATCACGATCAATGATCAGCCGTTTGCAACATATAACTTTGGAGAAGACCTGCCCAAGCCGTTTATGCTGCCTGTGCGATCTCCGTCCGGTGTTGTGATCAATCGTGCGTTGGGAGATGCTTCCGACGCGGATCATCCTCATCACAAAGGCATGTGGAACGCAATTGATGAAGTGAATGAAGTGAAGTTCTGGGCGGAGAAAGGCCTGATTCATAACGTTTCCGTCAAACCATTAGCCAGCGGAACTACGGCATCGTTCGAAACCGTGAATGAATGGCGTCATCCGGAGACCGGAATTCCTCAGTTGACTGAAACCGCGATCATCACAATCCATCCGAATCGTCTGGTGGTGTACGACATGCATCTGGCGGCTTCGCACGTGGATGTCACCTTCGAAGACACCAAGGAAGGCCTGTTTGGCTTTCGAGTCGCCCCGTCGATGAAAGAAAAGAACGGTGGTCATGTCGTGGCCTGCGACGGAACCGAAACAACGAAGGAATGCTGGGGCAAGGCGTACAACTGGATTGACTACTATGGTGACGTTGACGGCAAGACTGTGGGAGTTGCCATTATGGATCATCCAAAGAACTTTCGACCTTCGCGTTATCACGTTCGTGATTACGGTCTCTTCTCAGTCAGTCCCTTTGGCGAAAGTGCCTACACCAACGGAGCAAGCCCAGCAGCTCCTCATCACCTGAAGAAAGGGGAAACGCTGCGACTGCGTTACGCTATGTTCTTCCATGACGGCGACACGAAGACAGCTAACGTGGCGGGTGCCTGGGACTTGTTTGTAAAGTCTGCGGGGGAGTAGGGATTTTCGGTTTTGGGTGGGCCGTCGGTCGTCGGCTGCGGGATTAGTGTTCTGCTGTTCGGATGAAGATTGTTGTCAGCGGGCGAGGACTCGTGGATCGAGTCCAGATTCTACCGCTGGAGCTTAACAGAATCGGTCCGCTCGAGTTGGCCTTGAGTGATTTCTCCAGCGATTGCTCAAGGTCGAAGGCTTTATCGGTCGCATGAGCCAGTGCGTCAGAATCCGGCGTGGATGCCCAGACAACAATTTCAAGTTCTGCTGGTTGCTCGTGAGTGAGGACCTTGGCCTCCAGGCATGTTTTCAGAATTCGCTGGATGGCATATCGAACGTCACTGTCAGATAGCTGCGACTGCGACTGAAGATCCAAAGCAAGCTGACCGCCGAACTCAACCGATTGCGAAATGTTGCAGAACCTTTCCAGTTCGGTCATCAGATGTGAAAACACCGGACCGTTCACATCGACCGGGAAAGGCTTGTCAGTTGTGAATTGCCATGAAGCCTCCTCTTCCGAAACCGTCAGAGTTGCTCCTCGGAATAACTTCTGGCGAGAAACAAGGCCGCTGATTCCGGACTTGTCAGCAAGCTTCTCGTTCGCGGCATCAGCTTTGTGACGAAAGCCGGCGGCGATCACTGCGAAATCTTCCCGACCGTGATCACGCAGCGACCCTCTAAAGGAGGCTGTCACTTCCGAAAGTTCTGCCCCGGACTGGTCACGAGATACGCTGATCAGTACGGCAAGAGTTGTGAAGACGCACAGCAACAGGCCTGCGAGATTTATTGCAGATGCATGAAACGGCGATCGATGCGACGCGGGAATCAGTTGCCGAATCAGGGTTGCGACTCCTGCATGGCCACCATCTTCTTCTTTCGCAATATGTGGATCTGAAGCTTATCCAGCGGCATACTGTCGACCAGGCTGACGGCCATTTCACTGATGTCCACGATCTGTTCTGGCTCTGCACTTTTGCGGATCGTGTCGAACCAATGCAATGCTGTTCTCTTATTTCCCGGATTCACGCGTAGAGTCATCTGGAACTGCAGAGCCGATGCACGACGTGACAGCACTTCGAGCAGCTCAACAGGAATCTGCGGTTTTGAGTGATCAGAAGTGTTCGTTGGCGCAATGTCGATTTCGATAGTCACTCGCTCCAGCGGTGCCGCCTCTTCTGGATTATTCAGACGTCGCAGGCCCGCTTCCGTAGTCGCGAGAACGCTCACGCGGCTGGACGCGTTCTTCCGGGAACTGACATCCAGCAGAATGTCCTGCCTCAGATCTTCAGGCACCGGAATCTTAGCCGCCAGCGTCCGTTCGATTGCTCGCTGCTCAGAATGTGCCGCCGACTTCGACGCGAATGAAACCGCCAGAAACATTATCCCAATCAGCAACCCCGGCAACACAGCGCGGAAAGCATTGGTATAGTTCGCGGCCTGCAAAGATTTTCCGGTCTGGATGGCCATGCCGTGAAGACTCCCTGAAACCAACAAAAGCGATAGCGCATTAAGCTGCGCGATTTTTGTCGTCTGGTTTTGTGGTGCGTTCGCGAGGTGGAACCCACGCACGCAGCCTTTCCTCCACGATGTTCGGCGAATTCTCCTCAATCAACGCCACGAATCCGTCTGTCATGACCTGACGGATCAGAACCTCTTCGGCATGTCGTGCTTCCAGTTTTCCGGCAAGAGGAACACACAGCAGATTGGAGAACAATGAACCGTAGAGCGTGGTCAGCAAGGCCAGTGCTAATCCCGAGCCCAGCGTTCGCGGGTCGTCGAAACTTCGCAGCATCTGCACAAGCCCGATCAGAGTTCCGGTCATTCCCCAGGCTGGAGCGGCAGAAGCCATCACTTCGAACAGGCGGCGTCCCTGCAGGTGCCGATGTTCGATTGCGATGAGTTCACGCTGCAAAGCTTCACGGACAAATGTGGGATCGCTCTCATTAGACGCCATCTCCAGCCCCAATTTCATAAACGAATCGGATTCTTTTGCGGCTTCTTTCTCCAGTGCTCCGGTCCCCTCTCTCCTGACCTGAGTTGCAATCGCGCGAAAACGACTGACGACTTCCGCAGCTTCCGGGAGACTTGTGACAAAGCAGGTCCGTGCCACCGCGAAGGCCGTTCGCACTCGCTTCGCAGGAAAATGAATCAGCACGGCCGAGAGTGTTCCTCCGATCGTGATGAATAACGAAGGCAGGTGCAGCCATGCGGGATTATCACCGGCCGAGAGCATCGCGGCAACAATCATTGCCAGCCCGGTGACAAGTCCCAGAAATGTGGCTATATCCATAGGAGTTCTCACGCTGCGAGAAGGTCTCGTGAAAGAATCAAAAGTGGTAATGTCTGGCGAAACTATGTCTGGCGACGCTATGTCTGGCGAAACTATGTCTGGCGAAACTATGTCTG
>CAIJTV010000953.1:0-3076 GCA_903823635.1 uncultured Planctomycetaceae bacterium | reverse complement strand
GTCCAGAGGAAATCGATCTGCCGCGTTTTGCGGCGTCCGGTTTGCCGGTGCAGCCGAACACTCGACTCCGACCTGGGCAAGAGGTGCTGGCATCAACGGGTGTATTCTGGAAGCACGCTACAATTGTCGAGGTTTCACCGCTTGGAATTAGAGTTCACTGGGGAGGCACAACCGGCAAATCCTCTGATTCTCTCGTCCATCGTGTTCAATTGCGAATACCCGGCTCTGCTGATGGAAAGGAGGCCATGCAAGACGCTGGCAGCGCTCCACCAGGGTTGTTGGGCGGATCCGGCGGGGCATCGTTTCGAGAGGTGAATCCTGGAAACAAGCCCATAGCTGCACTTCGCGTTACAACCGGAGAATGGGCTGGCGTTGGTTGTATCCGTCGAGTGGAACCATTTTGGGATCGAACTCCGAAGGATGACTCCTCCACTGTGGTTGCGAAAGAAAATTACGCTCTCGGTGCGGTCCACGTCGAGGCAACAGAGTATGTGCACGCTTTGAGGTTTGAGTTTATGCGGGTCGGCGAGGATGGCCGGCTGAATCCTGAAGATTCGTATCTCAGTGACTGGTTCGGAACGCGTGGGCCAGCGGAGGCAAGGATTCTGACAGGGAAAGGTCGATCGGTAATCGGGTTCTTTGGTCGTCGCCTCGCCGTTCTCGATTCCGTGGGAGTGGAATTTGGAAGCTTTCCGGAAGAGTAATCATGAGTCGCAGGCATTGCCCGCCGGTCGCCTGTTCCGGGCATCAACATCCAACGCGATGAGTGTCATTTTTCTCTGGAGTGACTCGTGTCTGATCGAACTGTAATTTCCCTTGCGATAGCATTCTTCCTGACGCTGTTGAGCGATGTACGCCCGGTGGTAGCGGATGACCATCCCGCAGATCTGCAACGCCTGCTGAGTCAGCATGAACAACAGATGACAAAGCTGAAGCAGGATCAGGGAAAACAGCAGGATACCCTTCTGAAGAAACTGCGATCTGATTTGAAGGAGCTTCAGGATGAGTACACGCAGGAGGCCCTTCTGGATGAAGCTGTCGCTATTCGAGACTGCTTGCGGCGTCTGAACGAATATGATCAGTTTGACCTGATATTCAATTCGCTCAAGAGCGAGAAAGACTCCCTTCCGACAGAGGCCAGTGCCACGATCAATCAGTTCACTGAACCTGCACAGGAGTTGATTACGACACGTGACGAATCGCTTCGGAATGCCAATGAATCCCACCGGACAAAGTTGCGGGAACTTCTCGACAAATACACAAAAGCCAGCGATCTGGATGCCTCACTGGCCGTTCGTCAGGCGCTGAATGCTGCCGTGGGGAGCAAAGCCTCAGCCCCCGCTATGAAGTCTCAGCCGATCGAGGTCGACCTGGAGTTTCCTTCGGAATTCGAAGCGGCAGAACAGAAATACAAGGAGCAGGTCGCCAGGCTGCAACTAAGTCAGCAGGAACGGACGTCTGCTTTGATGAAGTCGATGATGGCAGGCTTGATGGCGGAACAAGGTCGCGCGACGCGGGCCGGGAAGCTTGACGACGCCGTCTGTATTCGCGATCTCATCAAGTTGCTGGATACCGAACCATCACATGCAAAAAAGGTTGAATTGACGCGGGGAAATTCCGGCTCATTAAAGGGCGACGCACGAGCAGTTGTTGAGGGGTTCCTTCAGGGCAACCAACAGATCGCGGCCGATCTTCAGAAGGAGATGGCACGCCTGAATCAGGCATTTGCACCTGTGGTCGAAGGTCCAATTAAGGCGGCCTTAAAAGCTGGTGATGAGCCAAAGTCGAGACAGCTCCTGGAACGCCATCTGGTTCTGCTGAATCGACCTCCAATGGCGTATTACCACCATCAAAAACCGACATTCTCAAAGGAATCCTTGCACCTTGTTGAACCATTTGAAGCGGAAACTGCAGCACGCAAACAGGCCTGTGAGGAATCAGAAGTCCCTGTTCGGAATCGTCTGATTGAAGGATTTCGCAGCCTCGTCTCGGCCCAGCCGAGTCCTGAGTCAGATGAAGGATCGAAAGCCATCAACTTGGCCATCGAATTCTTTACGGCCGATTACACCACAGGCCCTCAACGCGGCCGACTGTTTGTTCCTGATGACAAACTTCCAGCAGCCGCTGTTGAGTTGTTCAATGAGTATTGTCGCGAGTCCATGAAACTGGAACAGAAGCTTGCATCAGATCAGGCTGCTGCCGCAAAAACGCTCCGTGAAGAGCTTCATCCCGTCCTTGAGCGACATACGGAAGCCAATCAGTTCCTCGAAGCGTGGACCATCCTTGCCCGAGGTGCTGAATTTGATCGGGTCCAGTTTGAGACACCAGTGAAATTTGCTCATGTTCCCCATTGGAAGGATCATCTGAAAGACGCGGTGGTGCTGGACGTCAGAAAGAACGCTGTTCGTGTCCGGGAATCTGCGCATCATCCCGACGGCGAATGGTTTCCCCGCGGTCGAATCAGATTCGCCCCCGGCGATACAATTGCCGAAACGAAATTCGGAGATCCAATTCCTGGCCCCGGATCAGCAGTCACGGACAAGACAACGCTCAAACGCGGACAAACGGTGTTTTACATCTGGGGGCGTTCTGCGCTGGAAGCCACGATTGTTGACCTGACCGAGTCGAACGTAGTCCTTAAATACAAGGAACGCTGGAGTAGTGAAACTGTGCTGCGCACACAGCTATGGGTCCTTGATGATTACTAGTTCTGATGGCGGCGGAGATGCCTTGAGTTTGGTAAGAAGCAAACCCCGTGTTGCTGGAGCCCAGTGTTCCTGAAACGGGGGTAACCGAGTTTTAGTGTTCAGTCGCGAGGTGAGTGGACATCGCTCGGCGGGGTTTGATGGCAGGGGGATCCGCAGGTACTTTGGCTCCGATTCGAGTCAGTTTCCGGCCATCCTCCCAAGAACGATCGAACAAAATAGGAGGGGGTTACTCTTGTATAGTCCGTGATGTGTTGGTGGGAAATCCGACGCTTTGGAAGTCTCACCAGTCACATCAATCCTGTGGGTTTTGCGGGCTATCGGACTCCGCCGCCAGAGCCAGAAGTCGGTTCTCATCGAAATCAGGGCGG
>CAIJTV010000952.1:0-3327 GCA_903823635.1 uncultured Planctomycetaceae bacterium | reverse complement strand
GCTCGCACCGCCGATCACACCGGCGACATGGTTTATTTTCAGGGCCACGCTTCACCAGGGATGTACTCCCGCGCGTTCCTTGAAGGTCGATTGACGGAAGAGCATCTCGATAACTTCCGACGGGAACTTCCGGCTGGCACCGGTCTGTCCAGCTACCCGCATCCATGGTTAATGCCGACGTTCTGGCAGTTCCCAACGGTATCGATGGGTCTCGGTCCGATCTGTTCGATCTACCATGCTCGCTTCCTGCGATACATGGAACATCGTGGTTTGGTTGATACTTCTAAGTCTCGCGTTTGGGCATATCTTGGCGACGGCGAATGTGACGAGCCGGAATCACTCGGCGCGCTGACTTTGGCATCTCGCGAAAACCTCGACAACCTGACTTGGGTCATCAACTGCAACCTGCAGCGACTTGACGGGCCGGTTCGCGGCAACGGCAAGATCATTCAGGAATTGGAAGCCGCCTTCCGAGGCGCGGGATGGAATGTGATTAAAGTCGTCTGGGGCACGGACTGGGATCCGTTGCTTGATAAGGACGAAAACGGCAGACTCGTCAAACGCATGGGCGAAGTCGTCGACGGCCAGTACCAGAAGTACACGGTGTCTGACGGTGCCTACATCCGCCAGCACTTCTTCGGTGCTGATCCGGAAGTGCTGAAGATGGTTGAGCATCTTTCTGACGACGTCATGCAGAACATTCGTCGTGGTGGTCACGACCCGGAGAAGGTTTACGCCGCGTATCACGCTGCCGTTAATCACAAGGGGGCTCCAACTGTTATTCTCGCGAAGACGGTCAAGGGTTACGGTCTCGGCGATGCGGGAGAAGGGCAGAACAAAGCTCACAACTCCAAAAACGTCGAGATGGCGCCGTTGCGAGCCTTCCGAACTCGCTTCAATCTGCCGATCAGCGATGCCGAACTGGAGAAGCTTCCGTACTACAAGCCTGCTGAAGACAGCCCGGAAATGGCGTATCTGCGCCAGAAAAGAGCGGCTCTCGGTGGTTTTGTGCCGTCGCGAACTGTGGTGTCAGATCCTGTTGAAATCCCGGCCCTTGCTGACAAAGCATTTCAGGCAAAAGGCTTGCTGCCAGGGAGTGATGCTCCGGGTTCAACGACCGGAGCACTCGGTCAGATTCTGCGCGGTTTGATTAAGCACAAGGGCGTGGGGAAACGCATCGTTCCGATCATTCCGGACGAAGCCCGAACATTCGGGATGGAAGACTTGTTCTCCCAGTGCGGGATCTATTCGAGCAAGGGTCAGCTCTACGAGCCAGTGGATGCGAAGAACGCCATCTACTACCGTGAAGCCAAGAACGGCCAGCTTCTCGAAGAAGGCATCAACGAAGCCGGTGCGATGAGTTCCTTCATCGCAGCTGGTTCCGCGTATGCGAATCTCGGGATGAACATGATTCCGTTTTACGTCTACTATTCGATGTTCGGCTTCCAGCGAGTCGGTGACTTGATCTGGTGCGCAGCGGATACTCGTTGCAAGGGTTTCCTTTGCGGAGGAACCTCTGGTCGAACAACGCTGAATGGCGAAGGCCTGCAGCATGAAGACGGCCACAGCCAGTTGATGGCCTCAACCGTTCCAACCATTCGTTCATACGATCCTGCGTTCGGCTTTGAGCTGGCAGTGATTGTGCAGCATGGTCTGCAGCGGATGTATGGGGATGGCGAAGAGATCTTCTACTATCTGTCTGTCTACAACGAAGACTACATCCAGCCTGCAATGCCGGATCGTGGCGACGTTATTGACGGAATCATTCGCGGTATGTATCGACACAGCTCAACCGACAGCGGCGACGGGCAGCGTCATCGTCCGCAGTTGTTTGGCAGCGGCACGATTTTGCGAGAAGCCATCCGGGCTCAGCAGATTCTGAAGGACAAGTACAGCATCGGTTGCGACGTGTGGAGCGTCACCAGCTACAACGAATTGCGTCGCGACGCGATGGATTGCCAGCACTGGAACGATCTGCATCCGGGTCAGCCTGCAAAACACAGCTACCTCGAACAGGTGCTGGATGGTGTCACGGGGCCGTTCATCTCAACAAGCGATAACGTTCGTTTGGTGGCTGATCAGATCCGTGAGTGGATTCCCGGGGAGTACATCGTGCTGGGAACAGACGGTTTTGGACGCAGCGAAACGCGTCCGGAACTTCGTCGGCACTTCCAGATCGACGCTGAATGCACAACCTACGCAACTCTGCGAGGCCTCGCTCGCATGGGTGCGTTCGACGCATCGAAGCTGCCTGAGGTGCTGAAGCAACTCGAAATTGACGCGGAGAAAATCAATCCGTTGAATGCGTAACGCGAGTGTTCAGTGTTCAGTTGGCAGTGTTCAGTAAATCGCGGTTGGACCAATCGGAAGCGATGCTGAATACTGAAAACTGAACACTTCACTTTTGCCCTACTGAACACTGAAAACTGAACACTGAGAACTAAATACGCCTATGTCTCTCGAATTCAAACTGCCGGAAGTGTCTGAAGGAGTCACCTCGGTTGATGTCGCAGAAGTGCGAGTCAAAGAAGGGGATGTCATCGCGTCCGGCGCGATCATTTGCGAAGTCGAAACGGACAAGGCCGTTGCGGAGATCGCGTGTCCGCATGCCGGCACGATCACGAAGATCCTGATCAAGTCAGGTGACAAGATCAATGTGGGTCAGCCGATCCTGCTGATGGAGACCAGCGGAGCCTCAGCTCCGGCGGCTCCCGCAGCAAAGCCAGCACCAGCCGCCACGACTCCTGCACCAGCACCAGTTGCTTCCGCACCAGTTCCAACGGCAAGCGCGCCGGCCGCTGCTTCGGTGGCGTCCGGTCCTGTAGATTTCCGGTTGCCGGAAGTGTCTGAAGGTGTAACGAAGGTCGACGTCGCGTCGGTTGCTGTGAAGGTCGGTGACACGATCGCCAGCGGGGCCGTGGTTTGCGAAGTCGAAACCGACAAAGCAGTGGCTGAGATCACCTGTCCGCACGCCGGGACAATCACTGCTGTTCATGTGAAGCCGGGTGTCAGCATCCCGATTGGTGAATTGCTGCTGACGATCAACGCGACGTCCGGTGCAAGTGCCCCGGCGGCGTCCTCGGCTCCATCACCGGCAGCGCCAGCGGTAGTCGCACCAGCAGCGTCGACACAGGCGGCTGCTCCGGCAGCGCCTTCCGCTCCAACTCCAGCCGTGACAGGATCAAAGTCTGATGGGCCGCCGGCAGCGGCAGGTCCGGCGACTCGACGACTGGCTCGCAAGTTGGGCGTCAATCTGAAACTTGTGAAGGGTTCTGCGGCTGGCGGTCGAGTGACGATCGAAGACGTCGAAGCTTTCGTCCGCGACCG
>CAIJTV010000951.1:0-22670 GCA_903823635.1 uncultured Planctomycetaceae bacterium | reverse complement strand
GCGACAAGTTCTGCGTCCAGAGAGTTGTTGATTTTTACGCAAAGCATGATGTGGACTATGTTCAATACTTTCTCACGCTGTGGAGGTATCAACATCGCGTGCTGACGGGCAGAGAATCATGGACGCTGCAGGAATTTGCAGAGGAATCACATCTCAGCGCCAAATACTTGGAGATGTTGTGGCAGATGCTTCAATCGCAGAATGCAATCGGCCCGCAAAAGGAACTTCAGGAGGCATGGGCCAGGTTACCAGCCGGCATCGAACAGATCGACAACGCTCGCATCGCATGCGAAAAACTGTCGCAGCTTGTGAAGGAAATTCGTTCAGACCTTGATGTCACGGTTGAACGATTAAAGGTTGATGACCTGTCGCCTGGCAGTCAGCCTTTGATTCTTTGGTGGAATCAGAAAGTTGCCGAAAACCGCATGTCTTTCCCGGGCGATGGCGATGACGCAGATCTGGATAGCGCGCGAAAACAGTTCTGCGCACTCTTTCCAAATGCGTTTGCTGTCTCAAGTCGAGGACACTATTCCAATGCGGAACTCGGAGCGAACATTCGACTTCTCTCGGCTGGCTTCCATTTGATGCAGGGATATTTTCGGGATGATCTGCCACTCCGGGAATTGATACTGACCGACACCGAGAAGCAGCAACTGGATGAACTATGGCAGGATCTGAATTTCGTAACCCTCGCGCCGATCCGCCAATACAAAGACTTTCTGTTTTTTGAGCGTGCAGAGCCGCCTCAGTTTGCCGGTGGCGAAGAATTTGACTTCGCTCGCCCCGAGAACCGTGACGTGACATCACAGGAGAATATTCAGCGTCTCAAAGAATTGTTTCTCAACAAGGCTGTCGCGCAAGGAGCAGATCAGGAGGCCCGGAACGCGATCAAGAAATACTTCGAAGACATGAATCAGTCGTTTCGGTGGATCGAGGAAACTCAGCGCGATGCCGAGTCAATTCACATCCAATCATTGCTGAAATTTGCCGAACGTGCGTGGCGCAGACCTTTGACAACCAATGAACAATCGGAGGTCAAAGAGACTTATAATTCGCTGAGAGAACGCGAAGCACTCAGTCATGACGATGCAATTCGCGACTCAATCGCTGGCGTGCTGATGTCACCTAAGTTCAGCTACCGTCTTGCGTTAATCGCAACTCCGAAGGTTGCAGCGTCGACGGTTGAGGGAACTGCGCCACTCACTGACTATGAGCTGGCCAGCCGACTGAGCTATTTCCTATGGGCCAGCATTCCGGATGAAGAGTTACTGCAGCATGCGGCGGCCGGAGATCTTCACCATGTCTCGGTACTGACATCACAGGTTCGCCGCATGATGAAAGATTCCAGAATACGTGGCCTCGCCACCGAGTTTCTCGGGAACTGGCTGGACTTTCGACGGTTTGAGGAGCACAACGCGGTCGATCGGGAACGATTCCCCATTTTCAACTCGGAACTGCGACAAGCGATGTATGAAGAGCCGATCAGGTTCTTTGTGGACCTTGCAGAAAGGGACGGTTCCCTGACCGACTTCATTGGCACCGATCACACCTTTGCGAATTTGCCCCTGGCAGCGCATTACGGATTTGATGTCACAGGGTTTTCGGCGAAAAACTCGGCTTCATCAGAATCCAATAACGAATGGCTGCGGTTCGACAATGTTGCGGCGCATGGGCGAGGCGGTTTGCTGCCGATGGCCGTCTTTCTTACGCAAAACTCACCGGGACTGCGCACAAGCCCCGTCAAACGTGGCTACTGGATTGTTCGCAGACTCCTTGGAGAACACATTCCCGCGCCGCCGCCCAATGTTCCGGAACTGCCAAAGGCGGAAGCAGATTTCGGCGACCTCACATTGTCTCAACTGCTGGCGAAGCATCGCGATCATACGGCGTGTGCTGGATGCCATCAAAAATTTGATTCGTTCGGACTGGTGTTTGAGGGCTATGGTCCTGTCGGTGAAAAACGGGACCTCGATCTCGGGGGACATCCCGTCCAGACTCACGCAACTTTCCCGGATGGATCCGAAGGAGATGGACTTGAGAGTCTGCACAATTACCTGATGAGTAATCGCCGCGATGAGTTTATTGACACCATTGTTCGACAGACGTTTGCCTATGGGCTTGGAAGAAGCTTGCAGCTTTCAGATGGGACGGCGATCGAATCAACAAAGGAGAAGCTTCGTGAGAAGAACTATCCTTTGAGCACGCTGCTTGAGGCGGTGGTGACCAGTCCGCAATTCGTCAATAAACGCGCCGATGAACCATCACTTCAAATCGGGAAGGTACGGGTCAATCGTATTCTGTTCCTTGGAAACAGCATCACACTTCATGGCCCTCTGGAAAGCATTGGCTGGACCGGCAACTGGGGTATGGCAGCCAGTGAAGAGTCCAAAGACTATGTCCACTTGCTGACGAAGCAGATTGCAGAAGCCGCGCAGGGATCACCAGAAACGATGGTGCAAAATATCGCCGACTTTGAACGAAATTATGCGGCGTACGACATTCCAGCAACGTTGCAGGAAGCCATCGATTTTAATGCCGACCTGATTATTGTTGCGATTGGTGAAAATGTCGGTCAGCTAAAGACGGAAGATGAGCAAACCGTGTTTTCAGAGTCGGTTAAGAACCTGCTGACTGAAATCCGCAGCAACAAAAACCCAACCATACTGGTACGAAGCACATTCTGGAGCGACACAAGCAAAAACGTGGCACTTCAGAAAGCCTGCTCCGCAACCGGCGTTCATTATGTGGATCTCGGAAGGCTGGATGCTGATGAAGCCAACTTTGCTCGATCAGAACGAAAGATTGAACACGCGGGCGTGGCTGGTCATCCCGGCGATCGAGGTATGCGAGCGATCGCCGACGCTTTGTGGATCGCAGTTCAAAGGATCTCAGCGAATCCGTAGTCGTTCTGGCTCGACGCAGCCAATCGCTGGTCTCACATTGCAATGTGAACAGCTAGCCGATGCCGCCGAGCTGTCGCACGGCCTCGTAAGCAACGGTGTTGGCGGTACTGGCCAGATTCAAACTTCGAACCAGATCGCTCATGGGCAGTTTCAGATTTCTCGACGGCAATTCCTGCAAAATCGACGGTGGAAGTCCGCGAGATTCACTACCGAACAGCAGAATATCGCCCCGTTGAAAGGTGGCATCCCAGACCAGTCGAGTTGCTGTCTTTGTCAGGCACCAGACCTGAGCGGCGGGCAAGCGACTGCGGATTTCATCCAGGCTGTCAACAACTTCCCAGTCAAGATGTTGCCAATAGTCCATCCCAGCCCGCTTCAAAGAACGATCATCAACTTTGAATCCCAACGGACGAATAAGCCATAGCCGGGCACCGATGGCAACGCATGTTCGGCCGATGTTCCCCGTGTTCTGCGGGATCTCCGGTTGATGGAGTACGATGTGCAGAATCGGATCATGTTCCGAGCGGACGGGTGAAGAGTGATCCTCTGGCAACGATGCAGATTCAGACATCGTAATGTGCTCCGTGGTGCTAATCAGCGTCCGAATGAGTTGAGTCGGAAGGACGGATCACTTTGCCCCTTGAGTTCTTCAATTCCGGCCATTCGGATCATGAGAAGATTTTCGGAACTGGCACTGCTGGTATCCGGCAAAAAGAACAGACGGCCGAGATTCCATTCAGTGGATTCGTGATACCCAATGACAGCAACTTCACCGGTCAACAACTTCACCGTAAACTGGTGATCATAGATCGGCATTACGTTCTGTCGCACCGGAAGCTGATCATTCGCCCCTTGAACACTGAGACGAGCTGTTTCCGTGCCCGCATGAATCTGTGGCAGCACATTCAGCAGTACCCAGTCTTCGTTTAATTCCTTGACTGTGACTTCGAAGACACACTTCATATTGGATCTATCACGCAAGGCCGACAATTGCGGAATCTGACTGACTGGCAACTTGCCGGAATCAAGCGGCCCCTGGACCTCCAGCAGACTTTTGCCTTCCAGCATCAGACTGAATGCGGGACCGACAGAGACCTGATTTGCCGTTCCTGCGATCTGCCGAAGATCACTGGGACGATTAGCGGCGACGGCTTCCTGAGCAAGACTTTGCAGAGCCCACGGAGCCGTACTGCCAGCCACTCCGACGCGAAACCCATTTTCATTGAGTCGCTGCCGCACGTCTGGCGACATGAGTCCGCTTTCGTCCAGTTCTTCCCAAACATGACGGCGGACTCTGGCATCGTTAACGGGTCGTCGTACGATACTGGCTTCGAGCCGAACCATGCTCAACGTTGGGCCATCTTCCGCTTCAGCAGCCGATTTGCGTTTTGACCACGGCAGACCTGAGGACAATCCGGACTGAGCGGAATTCTCTGCCATAAACAGCGCGCAGCCCGGCAGTAACAACAGCATCGTTGCCACCGCACAGACTCGGGCCGAAAGCATAATGGTTACTTACAGAGGGACAAACCTGGCCTTTTCGTTGTCGCGATCCGGGAAGATTTTCAATAACCTTCGCCGACGCGAGGCGGAAAACTACGGCATTTCGCCACCACGAGTCAACGGCAGGTTCGGTCAAACAATCCAACTCAGGCAGTTTGGGCAAAATAGAGACAGGCCCAAACATCACCCTGCGTCTTGTACCGGCAGTCGCTGCCGCTGCCCTTCAACGCAAACAGGATAAAAGCCATGACTGCTCAATTGCTTAACGAACTGCGAGTCGGCGAGGGCCACGACACCCACCGAACCATCTCCGGACGCCCCCTGATCATTGGCGGTGTCTCAATAACAGATGCGACTTTCGGCCTTGATGGCCATAGTGACGCCGACGTCCTGCTCCACGCAATCATTGATGCCATGCTCGGCGCGACAGGGCAGGGTGACATCGGTGAATGGTTTCCAAACACAGAATCACAATGGAAAGACGCAGACTCAGCAAAGCTGCTGGATGTAGTCTGGAACAGCGTGCAGGATCAAGGTTGGCGAATCATCAACCTCGACTGTACGATCCACGCAGAACAACCAAGAATGTCCGTGTGGAAGCCTCGAATTCGCCAGCGACTCAGTGAGTTGTTGGATGTTGCGATTGAGCGACTGAATGTCAAAGCAAAGTCCGGGGAGAAAGTCGGGCCGGTTGGAAGAGGCGAATCGATCTCTGCAGACGTCGTTGTGCTTCTCGGCAGATTCCGGAATTGAACCAATGGCTTTCTGAGCCAACGCCATTCGCAGATTTCACAGAGGAACCAGACCTCGTTTCTGTGATCACAGGGATGTGAAGATGACATTTGAGATTCGTACACAGAATTTGATCTCACCTCAAACTCGATATCTCGGGATAGATCCGGGGCTGAACCGTACCGGATATGCGTTGATTGAGAGAACTTCGCGCGGACCGGTGCTCCGTGAGGGAGGAGTGATCCAATCAACCCGGGCTCTTACACTTCATGAGCGAGTTCACGAAATCGGAACCGGCATTAGAGATGTCATCGCGGAACTCAAACCAGAGATTGTGGCCATCGAGCAGGTGTTTTCAAACTCGCTGAATGTGCGATCTTCACTCCTGCTGGCGCATGCTCGCGGTGCCATTCTGATGACAATCGTTGAGGCAGGAATTCCGGTTATTCATTACACTCCTGCCGAGATCAAGCGATTGCTGACAGGCAGCGGAAAAGCGCCCAAAGACCAGATCCAGCATGCGATCAAGGCGGAGCTGAGACTTCTTGAGATCCCGGAACCCAACGACGTTGCCGATGCGTCTGCGGTGGCGTTGTGCCTGTATCATTCGGTCCGAGTCTCGGCGTGACGATTGGCGATCAGATCATCGAAGATATTCTTTCATCCGTAGAGGTGTTTCTTGATTACTCGCGTCACTGGCAAACTTGTAGGCCTCAACGAATTCTGTGCAACAATTCGCATCGGCGGGTTCGACTACGAAGTTTTACTCCCCGATATTGTTCGTCGGCAGCTTCAGTCGAAACTTGATGAAGAGGTCAGCCTGCGAACCATTGAATATCTCGAAGGCAATCCGCAGCAGGGCCGACTGACTCCTCGGATCATTGGATTCACCAACGAAGCGGAACTTGAGTTCTTCGATCTGGTCTGCTCCGTCGATGGCCTCGGTGTAAAGAAGGCACTTAGATCCATGATTCGCCCTGTGCGAGAAATTGCTGAAGCGATCGAGGAAAAGGATATCAAGACGCTCAGTACACTGCCGGGAATCGGTCCTGCCATGGCCGAACGAATTGTGGCCAAGCTTCGACGCAAGATGACAAAATTCGCTCTGATGATTGCCGCCAGAATTCCCGATTCCACAGATGCAGCGTCTGATCTGATGTCAGAAACATACGAGGCACTGCTGAGTGTTGGTCACGCGCCACAGGATGCTCGTGAGCGAATTGAAACGGTGATGCAGGCGGGCAAGAAGTTTAAGTCTGTTGAAGATCTCCTCGCAGAAATCTACCAACGCCAACGAAAATGAGCCTCGCACGCAAGACGGCGTAGCGAGGCTCATTCTGACTCAAACAGTTTGCGATCAAGTCTCCAGAATAATATTCCGGAGACTAGTTCACCTGACGAATCTGGATCTTCGCTGGAATCACTGCGGCCTGCTTGGGAATCGAGATCCTCAGAACTCCCTGCCCAAACTCAGCATCAATCCCGGCGACGTCGGCATCCTTCGACAACTGAAGCCGCCGCACAAACCGGGAATATCGTCGCTCATCAACGACCACGTTTCCGCCTTCTGGAACCTGTGGCACGGAGCGCTCGCCAGCGATGACCAGTATTCCTTCTTCTACCTGAATCGCGACCGCATCCGTCGAAACTCCGGGCAGATCGCACTCGACCAGATAGTTGCCAGGAAACTCAACCACACGCAAGGCGGGCGTCCGGGCGGGAATGGCCTCAGTCTTAAACACGTCCCGTACAATCTGATTCAATCCACGATCCAGCTCTTCAAGAACATTTGTTCGACAGTTTCTTTTTGACTGGCAGTTCATGACAACGCTCCTCACTTGAAACGAAGACTTCATTCACTGCAATGAGCATCACAAAGATTGCTCCTTCATCACTTGCAGTTCGTAGATACAGAAAAGCAACTGACGTTCCTATCACAAGAAAGAAGTCACAAACCTATTCAAGCAAATAATTTACGACACATAAAGAACACAAGTGCCATTTTGACACCAATCAATAAGCCGTAAACAAACCGCCATACTGGCACCTCAGATGAGCCTGGCTGCCATAACAGCCGCCTAAACATAATTACCACTCTGCCTGCCCTCGCAGCGTCAAAGCGATCTCCCAGCAATCGCCAAGGTGACTCGGACAAGGCAGGAACAGGCTGATGAAAATCACCACTGAGTGAACACTGATCTTCGTGCATGCTGTTGATTTCGTTCGCCCCGCCGTTTTCACGACGTCGGGAAGCACTATGATTGCCTTTGGCGAGGGCACACAGGACCGTTATGCTTCGCAGAGACGTGGCATGAGTGGCAAGGATTCGCAATGTCTGACGCCGCGTAGGTCCTCCCGCTCCCGTCCATTTCCAATGAATTTTCTTCCGACCGTTATGGACGCGATGTTTCCCGAAAGCCTGACGTCGATCAAGTGGCAAGGCACCTAGAGCCCATCATGACGAAAACGACCTTTCAGGGTCACTTGGACGACCTTAGAACAATCGTGGAACCTGCCCTCAGGTCTGCGTTGTCCCGCGCCGACTGGCCCGACAGCCTTGGATCAGCTGTCGAGTACAGCCTGATGGCTGGAGGCAAGAGGCTTCGACCGGTCCTGGTGCTTCTGGCGAATGAAGTCTGCGGAGGCTCTGCACAGGCTGCGATGCCTGCCGCCGTCGCAATTGAGATGATCCACACCTACTCGCTCATCCACGACGATCTGCCATCAATGGATGACGATGATTTCCGAAGAGGCAGACCGACAAGCCACAAGGTCTTTGGTGAGGCTCTTGCAGTACTGGCTGGCGACTGCCTGTTGACCTCCGCCTTTGAGACGGTGGCATCCGCTCCCTTGCCCCCTGGACAGATTGTCGAGCTGGTTCGCATTCTCGCGTCGGCCGCTGGCGGAGGCGGAATGGTTGGGGGACAAGTACTTGACCTTGAGGCAGAGCGAGGATCATTTCTTCGAGCGGAAAACTCGGCGTTGCTTTCAGAAATGACGGCGAATACTGGTTGCGGCCTCAAAGAAACAACGGTTGCGCAAAAGGCAGTTTTGCCCGGTTCTACTGCGGAAACAAAATCTCCAGGGTCGGCAAATTCAGATTTCGTGACGATCGATTCCAACCGAACAGCAGAGACTCGCGTAGTAGAACTCACCAGAATCCATAAAATGAAGACTGGTGCTCTGATTGCAGGTGCTCTGGAACTTGGTGCAATCTGTGCATCGGCGGATTCTGAAAGCCGAAACCAGCTTCGCCAGTACGGGCACTGCATTGGCCTGGCGTTTCAGATTGCAGATGATTTGCTGGACGTAACTGGGGAACAAACAAAGCTGGGTAAGAAGCCCGGTCGTGATGTTGATCTTGGAAAACTAACCTACCCCGGCTTGCTGGGTATTGATGAAAGCCGCAAGAAGGCGGAACACCTGATTCAAGAAGCGTGTCGCGCTGTTGAAGTGTTTGGGGACCGCAGCAGATGGCTAAAGGATTTGGCCCGATTCATCGTTGAAAGAGACCACTAATGGCATTTGAGATACTCAGTAACGTCCGATCCCCTAAAGATCTGGCCCACTTGACCGACACGGAGCTTGTCAGCCTTTCAGACGAGATTCGCGAAGCACTGCTCACGATCGTCTCGGACCGCGCGGCTCATTTCGCCAGTAATCTGGGTGTTATTGAACTCAGCATTGCGCTGCACCTGACATTCGATTTTTCAAAGGATCGTTTGATCTGGGATACTGGTCATCAAATTTATCCGCATAAGCTCATCACCGGTCGATTCGATCAGTTTTCGAGCATACGTCGTCGAGGTGGTCTTATGGGCTACCCGAATCCTGCAGAAAGCGATTATGACCTTTTCGTAACCGGACACGCGGGCAGCAGCGTTTCAACGGTGCTTGGCATGAAGGCCGCAGATGACCTGCTGTTCAAAGATGGCCGCAAAAGCGTGGCCGTGATCGGCGATGGTGCATTGCCATCAGGGATCGTCTTCGAAGCTATGAACAACGCAGCAGGCCTGAAGAAAGATCTGCTCGTCATTTTGAATGACAATAAGATGGGCATCTGCCCTCGCGTCGGAGGACTGGCCAGCTATCTGGATAAAGCACGAGTCGCCCCGTTCTACAATGGCTTAAAACGAGATGTTTCATGGTTGCTCAATAAATTGCCCCTCGTTGGTGAATCCACTGAGAAGGTCCTGGGCGGCTTTAAGGATGCCCTGAAATCGTTTCTGCACGGCGGAATGTTGTTTGAAGAGATGGGCTTTCGTTATATCGGCCCGGTCGACGGCCATGACATCAAATCACTTCGCAGCTACCTTGAAATGGTTCGCGATGTAAAAGGTCCAGTTCTCCTGCATGTCTTTACGGAAAAGGGTCATGGCTTCGAGCCGGCGTGTAAAGACCCGGTCAAATTTCATACGCCGTCGCCATTCAAACGGGATACAGAAAACGAAATAGTTCCGGTGAAGAAGTCATCGGAGATTTCCTACACAGAGATCGTCTCCGAAGCGATTCATGATGCCATGAGCGAGGACGAAAAAGTTTGCGTGCTGACCGCTGCTATGTGTGCGGGTAACAAACTGGAACGAATTCGTGACGAATTCCCGGATCGTTTTTTTGACACCGGGATTTGCGAAAGCCACGCCGTCGCCTTTGCAGGAGGAATGGCGAAGTCGGGAATGAAGCCTATCATCGATATCTACAGCACTTTCCTTCAGCGAAGCTTCGATCAGATTTTTCAGGAGGTTGCCCTTCAGAACCTGCCGGTCATTTTTTGCCTTGATCGAGCTGGACTGTGTGGCCCGGATGGGCCGACTCATCACGGTGTCTTTGACAACAGCTATATGCGAATCTTCCCGAACATGATCGTCACGGCTCCGGGCGATGAGCTGGAAGTTCGACCACTGCTGGAATTTGCCCTGCAAAGTACCTCACCGGTATCGATTCGGTATCCAAAAACAAAAGTAGAGCAGGTACAGCGTGATGTCGCTCCGATCAGACTTGGGAAGTCTGAGGTGCTTTCTTGGGGCCAGGATGGGACGATCATCGCCTGCGGCACAATGCTCTCGCAAGCCGTGTCGGCTGCTGAACAATTGATGGCTCTGGGACTTAACGTAGGAGTCGTCAACGCGAGATTCATCAAACCGATCGACGAAGAAGTGATAGCGAAGGCGGCGGGGACAGGCTTTGTGATTACCATCGAAGAAAACGCAGCAATGGGTGGCTTTGGAAGTGCCGTCCTGGAAGCGGCCAACCGACTGAGCCTCAACACGGAACGTTTCAGAATTCTGGCAATTCCGGACTCATTCGTTGAACACGGCGACCGTGATGAACTTCTGGCCGACCTCGGACTGGATGCTGCGGGCCTTGTTCGCGTCGCTAAAGAACTGAGCCAGCCCGTTGTGGCTGTCTAATGGCGTTATGCTTAGGAGTCATTTGAAAACAAAAACGTCGGTGAATCATACGCGGACTCGGCCTTTCACGGGGTTACCGACAACCGCCCTCGCAACGTGAGGTGAGCCAGCAAAAGGTATTGGTCCCCGGACAGGGACTTTCGGCTTGCGGCAAAATGCGAATCCCGAAAAGATTCGCCCTGCGCATAACTAATTGAACGAAAACGGCCGTTCAGGGCAGCGAGTACCCACGCGAGACGTTAATTCGACGAAGGTCAGGGAGGGTGATACCGTGAGTGATTTTGCGGTGCGACGAGCGATGTTGCTGTCTGCAGCCGGCGTTTTGATGCCGGGTGTTGCTCAGTCGGACGAAAAATCTCTATCGCCGAGTTCGGATGAAGGCATCACTCTCATCGATCCCCCGGACTCCCAGCGTGTAACGCATGTTCGATATTCCCTACGGATTAAGGGCAAACTGAGCACACCGTCCGCCGCGGGTGCGACAGACTGGGACCTGAACAGTTCAGCAACGTTTGATTTTGATCAACGCCGTTTTGCCTCAGATTCCATTGGGCAATTAGGTTTTCGGGCAGTTCGTCGATTTCAGCAGGCGGAAACAATCTCGAAAGTCGGTAAAGAGCACGAGAATGAGGTCAGCCTTCCGCAGCAATCGAGACTCATTCAGGTCTATGGCAGCGAACTGCAGCTTGTTCAACTGAGTCCCGATGTCCGATTGACTCGTTCTCAGATTGACCTCCTGCAATTTCCCTGCGACCCACTCGCAGTCACCGGCCTCTTGCCAGACAGAAGCCTGAAGGATGGGAAAGAGAAATGGAACGCGGACGTCTGGGCCGTTGCCATGTTGTCGGGAATTGACGCTGTCGTGACACAGTCTGCAACGTGCGAACTGAAGTCGCTCTCAGACGAGGAGGCCGTGGTTCTCTTCGAATGTCAGGGGACCGGAGCAATCACAGGATCATCAACGGCTGTCAGCATCAGCGGCGAAATGGTCATTGATCGCAGGCAATCCTTGATCAAACGCCTCAAAGCCGTCCTGAAGGAGAAAAGAACTCCGGGCACAGTGAGTCCTGGCCTGGACGTTGTGGCGGACATCGAATGGACTCAGGAGATCGCGAAGCCTGCGACAGACCTTCCGGAGACAATGCCAGATGCCATGCCGGATGAACGACGCCTGCTTTTGACTCTCGCGACGCCGTGGCGAGTACTGCTGCTGCATAACCGCAGTTGGCATGTATTTCATGAGACGTCGGAACTGGTCATGCTTCGCATGCTTCACGACGGTGCGCTGCTGGCTCAATGCAATATTGCGTCTGCGCCATTGATGGCTGCCGGAAAATTTACCAGTGAGCAGGATTACCTCGCGGATGTGGAGCGAGCACTCAAGGACCGGGCTGGCCGAATTGTCACCTCGAATGTTACTCCTGACCAAAACGGCTGGAGAATTCATCACGTTCAGGCCGGCGGAGAAGCAAATAAGAAGACTCTGATCTGGGATTACTATCTCTGTTCAACAAAATCTGGTGAACAGATCTCCCTCGTCTTCTCACACGCCGAGGAAGACAATCGCAGCTTCACAGGAGTCCCCGACCAGATGTTGCAATCACTGACAATTCGATCAGTTCGACCGAAAATTGCGTTACCACGCTGAGCGAATACCGGAAATCTGTCAAACGCTGCTCAGGAAATAGCCGTTAGCGGCAACAGAATCAATATCGGGCAGAGCGTCCAATTGCCAACATTGTGCTTCAGGCCGAGCGGGATTTTCAGACAAGTTGGCCCCGCCGTTTGAGCCATGAGATTCTCGGACGGACACAAATTGTCAGCCTGAACGCAGATACGCTCTTGCTCAATATTTCACTCGTCCTTTACCATTGGTTTGTCCGACCGTGAAGGATCGATCACAATCGTGATCAAGTCTGATAAGTTTAATTTGTATTTTCCGCTGAATCGCGTTCGAAGTTTAGTCCGCTTCGGTCGTGCGTTTGTCTAAGGAAATGTGATATGACAACGCTGTCTTTTGCCAGACGATCAACTTTTCTGGCGCTGGCTTTTTCCATTCTCGGCAGCAGCAGTATGTCAGCGGCGGAGAAAATCGTCCTGACTCCGGACGATGGAAAAACCGCCCAACTGGTTGCTTCAATGGTTTCTTCGCGGCACATCAATCATCCGGAAATCGATGATGTGCTCTCAGAGAAGCTGATGAATCGCTACATCGAAATCTGGGATCCGCAGAAACTCTATTTCGTGCAGTCCGACATCGACTCATTTTCTGTCGAAAAGACCTCACTGGACGACAAAATTCTTAAAGGCGATGTGATTTTCGCTACAACAGTTTTTGAGCGGTTCAAGCTTCGAATGGGTGAACGATCAGGCAAGATCGGTGCGACAATCGACGCCGAACATGACTTCACCGTCGAAGAAGAGATGATCAAAGACCCCGATGATCTGGCATGGGCTGTTGATGAAACAGAACTCGATGAACGCTGGCGGAAGCGGATCAAGTTTGATCTGCTTATGCTGAAATTGGATGATACGGACCTCACAGAAGCTCGAAAACGCCTGCACACTCGCTATCACACCAATCAGGTCTTTCTTGAGCAGACGGAAGCGCACGAAGTTCTGGAACTTTATCTTTCATCAATGACTCACTGTCTCGATCCTCACTCCAGCTACATGTCTCCTCAGACGCTGGCCGATTTCGAAATCGACATGCGTCTGAAACTGGAAGGCATTGGAGCCCGGCTGAAATACGAAGACGGTTACACGACCGTCGAAGAGGTCATCGAAGGTGGTGCCGCACACGCTGATGGTCGACTTACGAAGGGCGACAAAATCATCGGCGTCTCGTCCGATGCCGTGAAAGACTATGTCGACGTCGTCGAAATGAAGTTGACCAAAGTCGTCGACATGATTCGGGGCAAAAAGGGCACCAAAGTCAAGCTTCAGATCATGAAGGAAGCCGGTGGGATTGAGGACTACGAGCTGACTCGGACCGAGGTCAAGATCACGGAAGACGAAGTCAAAGGCAAAATTCTTGAATCTGAAGAATGGATTGATGGTCGCAAGTCAAAGGTCGGCATCCTGCAGATTCCGTCGTTTTACCGTGACTTTCAGGGTGCGAATCTTGGCGGTGAGTTCAAGAGCACCTCGCGGGACGTGAAGTTAGTTCTCGATGAATTTAAACAGAATGGCGTTGATGTTCTTGTCGTAGACCTCCGCTGGAATGGTGGGGGTGCTCTTCAGGAAGCGATCGAAGTCTCGGGCTTGTTCATTCCCAAAGGTGCGGTCGTTCAGGTTAAAGAACCCGGCGACAGCGTTCAGGCTTTTGAAGATGAGGACCCAGAGGTTTACTGGCGGAAACCAATGATTGTGGTCTGTAACCGGTTTTCAGCCTCGGCATCGGAAATTTTTGCGGGAGCGATCAAGGACTATCGCCGCGGTATCGTTGTTGGTGATCGCACGACTCATGGAAAAGGCACTGTCCAGAATGTCGTGCAGGTTGCTCAAAATCGCTTGTCACTGCGCCCTGTTGACCGAGGCGCATTGAAGTTGACGATCAGCAAGTTTTATCGAGTCAACGGCGACAGCACGCAGACCAAGGGCGTAACGTCAGACGTAACCCTGCCGTCACTGCTGAACCATCGTGAAATCGGCGAAGACTCTCTTGATAACGCCCTGGAGTTCGACCGAATCACGCGAGCAGACTACGTGCCCTTTTCTGCAAGCGTGACTGATGCGATGATTTCGCAGTTGAAGTCTCGCAGTGAAACTCGAGTTGCAGAGGACACAGACTTCGTTCAGATCAACAAGCTTATCGCCAAGTATCTTGAGCGTCAGAACGACAAGACGATTTCTCTGAGCGAGAGCGTGTTGCGAGCAGGAGAAGAAGAGCTGAAGCAGGAGAAGAAGGAAGAAGAAGAGGCCATCAAGCAGGCCACTGGTTCCGGCAAGGACGATATCTTCCCAAATAACTTCTATAATAAAGAGCTTGTGAACATCACGCTGGACTACCTTGAACTTGTGAACAGCATGACATCAGCTAAGAAATAGACCATTTCGATACCCGATCATGGATCGAATCCCACGGCAAGCCAAAGTCTACTTTGGCTTGCCGTTTTCTTTTTAATCGACAGGTATCAGACTTTCCGTGTGTTGCAAGTCCTGAGATACACCATATCGCGAAGGTTTTCGCCTCCGACAGGTTTAAAGATTTGACACCTGTTTTCAGGTGACGACCGCCTCTCGGGATCGCTACCCTCCGTTGACATTTCTATTGCGCAGAACTGCTCGGAGACATCGGATGACATCTGGATTTCCACGAAGGCGTTTTCTTTCCGGCATGGCAGCATCGGCTTTAGCATCGAGCCTGCTTGCGACTGATTCTCTATCGGTTCACGCCGGAGTGGCCTCAGCTCTCGGCTCTGCAGACCGCTGGAAGGCCGGGGTCGCCAAACGAGTCATCACGCCAGAAACATCGGTGTGGCTGGCTGGATATGGCTCAAAAAGAGCGCCTGACGGGAAGCTTCACGACCTCTGGATGAAGGCGATCGCCCTGGAGGACCAGTCAGGAAATCGGGCAGTTCTCATTACCAGCGACTTTCAGGGTGTTCCAAAGGTCATGAGCGACAGAGTCTTCCAGAAAGCGGAAGAACAGTTCCACCTGACGCGATCACAGATCATGTTGACGTTTTCACACAATCACTGTGGTCCACGGTTGGGAGACGACTTAATCGACTATTATCCTGTCGACGAAGCTCAAGAGAAACTGGTTGCCGAGTACACAGACCTGATGGTCGACCGGACAGTCGAACTCATCGGTGAAGCCCTGAAGAATCTGGCTCCAGCCAGCCTTCAGTTTGGAGACGGAAAAACAACGTTCGCCGTCAACCGCCGCAACAATCGTGAAGCAGATATTCCGGACCTGTTAGCCAAGGGAAGCCCTCTTGTTGGACCTGTCGACCACACGGTTCCTGTCATGACCGTCACACGCGAAGATGGTAGTCTGAGTGCGGTGCTATTTGGGTATGCATGCCATCCAACGACGCTCAGCTTTATGACGTGGTGTGGCGACTACCCCGGATTTGCTCAAGTAGAGATTGAACAGAACCATCCTGACACCATAGCGATGTTTGTGAATACATGCGGTGGTGACCAGAACCCGCTTCCTCGCCGTACCGTGGAACTCTGTGAGAAATACGGCCACATGCTTGCCGTTGCGGTTGAAGACGTTTTGAAGAAGCCTTTGAAGACCATATCCCCCGGCCTACGGACGGCCTTCGAAATGATTGACCTTCAATATCTGAATGTCGTTTCTCGAGAAGAACTGATGATGCTTGTGAGCGACAGTAACGAACTCAAAGCTCGCTGGGCGAAAAGGCTACTTGCAAAGCTGAAGGCCGGAGAAGAATTCAAGGATTCCTATCCGTATCCGATCCACGCATGGCAACTTGGCAAAGAGACGCTTTTCGTCGGGATGGGCGCGGAGACTGTTGTGGACTATGCCTTGCGATTCAAGTCCGAATATGGCGAAGGAACATGGGTCATGGGGTACGCTGACGACATGATCTCGTACATTCCTTCACGACGAGTCTGGGAAGAGGGTGGCTACGAGGGAGGTTCAAATCTTTACGAATATGGCCGTCCGGCTTTTCGATGGGCGGGAGATATCGAGGATCGAATTGCTGCTTCAGTGCATAAACTCGTCAAGCAGGTCAAAGAGTAACAGCCTGCAAGGCACAAATGTCTGATCCGACATTTGACGATCATGACTAACCGAGCTGCCATTGCACTCAAGGCCGTACAGCAAATATCCTGAACCCATGCCGCTCATGTTGACGGAGGACGATAACCTTCGTCCAATCACGATAAGGGCGAACTCTGCAACAATGCGTTTTATGGCATGAATCTGTTAGCCTGCCAGAGGCTGATAAACCGCCAGGGGCAGCATAAATCGATCAGTGTCCTGCATAACTAAAGCTGCTTGATGCGTGTTCGGAGCAAAGTTGACGATAGAAGCGTAGGCGACGACTTTATAGACCGGCCACGAGGCCAACCTGCTCAGGGTCAAGAGACCTTCAGCAGGAATGAAAATGGGAAATGAACGTGATTCGAGTGAACGAGGACAAAGCCATCCGACGTGTGATGGATCTTATTTCAATTTCGGGTGGCAGTTGTCAGGAACAGGATGTCTCCGCGTGGATCCAGAAAGCTCTGACAGATGCAGGGATTCCGGAAAACGCCATTTCGATCGATAATGCCCACAAAAAGAGTCCCGCTGGCGGCACAACAGGCAATCTGATTATCAAACTGAAGGGCACAATCAAGGGGCCACGACGACTGTTGATGGCTCATATGGACACCGTGCCAATTTGTGCGGGATGTCAACCAGTTCGAGAAGGTGACTGGATTCGTCCGAAGTCCAAAGAGACTGCACTAGGCGGTGATAACCGAGCCGGTTGTGCCGTGGTGTTAACAGCTATCCTCGAAGCCATCAGTCAGGGACTCGATTATCCGCCGTTGACACTGTTGTTCACAGTTCAGGAAGAAATCGGACTCCGTGGAGCTCGTTTTTTGAATCCCGGAAAACTCGGCAAGCCAGAACTCTGTTTTAACTGGGACGGGCGAGATCCCAACAGCCTGATCACGGGGGCCGTCGGAGCAAACAACCTGTCGATCCGCATCGACGGAATCGCCAGTCACGCCGGCGCGCATCCACAGGATGGAGTGAATGCGGCCGTGATTGCGTCAATCGCAATCGCTCAACTCCAGAAGACCGGTTGGCACGGACTAGTTCGGAAGGGTAAGCAGCGTGGCTCAAGCAACCTCGGCGTCATCACCGGAGGAGATGCCACGAATGTCGTAATGCCTTTGGTGACTTTGCAGGCAGAAGCCCGAAGTCATGACAGCAAGTTTCGTCAGCAGATTGTTGCCGCGTGGAGAGATGCCTTTGAGACAGCGACGGACAGCGTCACAAATGCCGGCGGACAATATGGTTCACTAAAGTTCGTTGAGGACATTCGTTACGAAGCGTTTCGAATTGACGATAGCAGCCCATGTGTTCTTGCTGCAAAGGCAGCATCGGAAGCCGTTGGACTCCGCCCCATTGCCCAGATCTGTGATGGTGGATTGGATGCAAACTGGATGGCTCTGCATGGTTACCCGGCGGTGACGATGGGTTGCGGTCAGCACGAGATTCACACTGTCAAAGAACGCCTGAATGTTCCCGAGTATCTGGCAGCATGCAAAGTAGGCTTGGCTCTGGCGACAGGAATGTAAGCCGACCTGCTCAATCGATCGTGAATCGACTGAGGAGCTGCACCAATCAAATGGGTTCACGCGCAACTTCTGTTGAAAGTTCCTGACATGCGACTGGCACTGCTGGGCTGGCTGTTACTCTCCGGAATCATCGTTGCGGATGAAAAGCCGCCTCAGCCTGCCGTTCGAAAGCCAATTCCGGATCGGTTGGTGGTGCTGACGTTTGACGATTCGTCAAAATCACACTTCACCGTTGCTCGACCGTTACTTGAAGAATATGGCTTTGGAGCGACGTTCTTTATCACCGAAGGATTTGACTTCAAAGAGAACAAACGCGACTACATGACCTGGGATGAAATCCGTCAATTGCATGAAGAGGGATTCGAGATAGGAAATCACACGCGAGACCATCTCGGGATTACAGACAAAACTGTAGATCGCCTTTCGGAACAACTCGATGGGATCGCTTCGCAATGCAAGGCCAACGGAATTCCATCTCCCACAACATTTGCGTGGCCAGGAAATGCTTCAACACCGGCTGCTTTTGCGATTCTGCAGCAACACGGAATTCAGTTCGCTCGTCGTGGCGGAGCGCCAGAGTATCCGTATGAAGAGGGACGAGGATTTGCGTTTGAGCCCGGCAGCGATCACCCACTGCTGTTGCCTTCCGCTGGCGACGCTCGCCCCAAATGGGCCATTCAGGATTTAATCCAAGCCGCTGAACAAGCTCGCGACGGTCGAATCGCCATTCTACAATTCCACGGCGTTCCAGATACGGCCCATGATTGGGTTAGTAGTAGCCAACAGAACTTTGAGGCTTACCTGAAGTACCTTCATCTCGAAAAATACACGGTTATCGCGTTGAGAGACCTTCAGGACTACGTCGATCCCAAGGTTGCTCCGACAGATCCGAACGCCATCATCGACGCCAGAAAAGCAAAGCTGAAGAACTGAGTCCCGTTCATCGCTCCGAGCATGTTTTAACGCGTCTACGAAAACGGCTCATCGCAGTTGCGACGAGCCGTATTCATGTCGTAATCTCAAAGCACCTTTACGCCAGTGGCTTCTGCCAACAGGCTTTCAGATCTTTCAGGCCAGCTCGCACAAGCTGGCGCCCAGAAGAGGTGATGATCAGCTCTTCGCCAGTTGATGTCGCCCCAAGTTTCTCAAGAGTCACATCGGCGAGCAACTTGTTGAATGCTTCTTCTGAAGAAGCCGCGACCTCGACAAGAAATCGCGTGTTACTCTCAGAAAAGAGCGAAACAAACGAACCAGCTTTCAATTCGATCTTTACTCCCACTCCGCCAGAAAATGCCATCTCGGCCGCGGCTACCGCGAGGCCGCCTTCACTGAGGTCATGGCAGGAAAGAATCAGGCCCCGTTCGATCGCCTGATGCAGTGCCCGGAAGGTCCTCGGAGCCACTTCTTTGTCAACAGTCGGCACTTTGCCACCGCTGAGGCCATTGACAAGGTTGTAGTGGCTTCCGCCCATCTCGTCTTTGGTTTCACCAATCAGGTACAGCAGATTGCCGGGACCTTTGAGATCCATCGTGACACAGGTTTCAACATCGTCGACCTGACCAAGAGCCGTAATCAGCAACGTGGAAGGAATCGCAACCCTACGACGAGTTCCACTTCCATCTTCATAGCTGAACTCGTTATTCAGGCTGTCTTTTCCACTGACAAACGGTGTGCCGTAGGCCACTGCAATGTCCTGACAGCCGACAGCCGCACGAACAAGCGTGCCAAGAGTTTCAGGGCGTTCTGTATTGCCCCAGCAGAAGTTGTCGAGGATCGCAATACGATCCGGATTCGCACCGACGGCGACGCAATTTCGAACGGCTTCGTCGATCGCCGAAGCCGCCATCCAATAGGGATCCTGATCTCCGAAGTGCGGGTTAATTCCGCAGGAGACTACGAGACCTCGCTTCGAATTCAGATCGGGCCGAACAACAGCCGCGTCCGATGGTCCATCGTTATGGATTCCGACCAGTGGCTTAATCACGCTGCCAGCCTGAACCTCATGGTCGTACTGGCGAATGATCCACTCTTTGCTGGCGACGTTCAACGAGCCCAGAACCTTCTTCAGGTCATCCGTGTAATCCGATTTGCTTAAGTCATCTCCCGAAGTGAGATGAGTGTGCTTAATATCGTAAACGGCTTCTCGAATGACCGGCGGGCGACCGTCATGCAGGAAGTGCATACTGACTTCGCCAACTTTCGTGTCACCATACTTTAGAACCAGTTGCTTCGTATCTGTGAATTGACCAATCGCGGTCGCTTCCACACCCTCCGATGCACACAAATCCCGGAACTGCTCCCAGTTTGCAGGAGGCACCGAAAGGACCATTCGTTCCTGAGCTTCCGAAATCCAGATCTCTGTGTAAGACAATCCGGAATACTTCAATGGTGCCTTATCCAGCCAGACTTCGGCTCCTGTGTCTTCTCCCATTTCGCCGACGGCACTACTGAAGCCACCAGCTCCGCAGTCGGTGATGGCCGAATACAGACTCAGATCGCGAGCCGCCAGAATGACATCAGCGACCATCTTTTCGGTCACTGGATTGCCGATCTGAACAGCTCCACCACTGATATGTTCGCTCTCTTCGGTCAATTCAACGGACGAGAACGTGGCCCCGTGGATGCCATCTCGGCCTGTTCGTCCACCGACGGACACGATCAAATCACCGGGGCTGACTTTTTTGTCGCACTTGTCGACAGGAATCATCGCCACATTACCGCAATACACCAGAGGATTACCCAGATAGCGGTCGTCAAAACAAACGGCTCCATTGACCGTTGGAATCCCCATCCTGTTTCCGTAGTCTCGAACTCCGGAGACGACGCCCTGCATCACAGCCTGAGGATGCAGAACCCCCGGAGGAAGCTGATCGGCCGGGTAGTCTGGTCGCGCGAAACAGAAAACGTCAGTGCTGCAGACCGGGCGAGCCCCAAGGCCGGTTCCCAGCGGATCGCGGATTACTCCGCCAAGTCCTGTGTTCGCTCCACCGTAAGGTTCAATCGCAGACGGATGATTATGAGTTTCGACCTTAATACAGACGTTTTGTCGATCATCAAACTTAACTATCCCGGCGTTGTCTTTAAAGACGCTGACGCACCAGTCGTCTTTACCGAGCGATTCACGAATCTGCACCGTCGCAGCGAAAATTGTTTCTTTCAACATGCTGTTAAAGTGAATGTCGCGGACGATTCGTCCTTCCGATGATTCCACATAATGGATTCGACCACCGAGCGTCTTGTGTGAACAATGCTCGCTCCACGTCTGCGCGACAGTTTCCAGTTCGATGTCCGTCGGATCGCGTTGCAACGATCGGAAGTGATCCTGAACTGTCTTCATCTCTGCGATGCTAAGATAAAGCTGCCCCTTCTTGCTGAGAACCATCAGATCATCGTCGTTCATGTCTCGAATCGGAACGGTCGTCAGCTTAAGCGTGTATTCGCTTCCCAACGATAAGTCTCTGATTTGCAGAGGCCCCTTGACGACATACTCGATGGCATCATTCGAAAGCACCTTCTTCGTCAGTTGAGTCAGCTTCGCAGCATCAAGATTACCCGTGATCCAGTAACGTCGACAGGTTGCGACGTTCGTGACGTTCAAGTTCAGCCGCACTAATGCTCGCACCGCATTTTCTGCGACGCTGTCAGTCACGCCCGGGTGCAACAGAACGTTCAGCAAAATCTGAGACGGTGAATTCGAGATGTCTTCGGGCGACGCGGGCAATTGACGAACATGAAACTGCTCGGTCACGGAATCAACCAGCAACTGATCAGCCGCACGTTTGATATCGTCCTGAGTCAGTTCGCCCTGGATCAGAAAAGTGCGGGCCGAGATGACCGATTTCAGGCCAGCAATCCCCTGGCTCCTGGCACTCGCTAAAACTCGCTGACCTTCGTAGTCTTTTTCGCTGCCGATTGGCAGAATTTCCACTTCCCAAAGCATGATTGGTTGAGATCCGTGAGAGGAGACTGAGTGCCGACCGGCAGAACAACAGGAATCGCACTTATTTGCCGGGTGGGCAAATAAACGCTGAATTTCCCTGAAAACGGCCAGCCTGAAGAGGGTACCGGGAAACCTTGTACTGCTCAGGAATCAAAGTTCCCGCCGGTGCCAAAGTAATTTTGTGGACGAAGTATTTCACGGCAGGAACGTGAGTACAAGAAACGGAGCAGGGGGATTCTCAGGAAGCGGGATTCCGTCGAGGCGTCGGGTTGATGCGGGAAAACCAAGCAATCGACCAAGGAGGTCATAGCCTTAATTGACGGCGTCGGTACACTGTGGAGCGAAAATGAGCGATTATTCAGCTCCCGAACCGAGCGGCTGCATAAGACCGCACGATCGCTCAAGTTGTCCGTATTCAGTCGCCCGGGCTGGTAATGCGTGCAACCGGTTGAGCAACCCAATCAGCTTTTTTGCTCGCACTGCGAGTCTTTGAACCACCAGGAACTAATCAGACCAATGGCCTCTCTCCCGATTATTGACCTATCTGCTCCGTCATCTCCAGCCAGCTCGTCAGAGCCTCTCGATCCACGCCAGACAAAGGGAACCTATGCCTTCGTCAGCCTGGGCTGCCCCAAGAATCTCGTCGATAGCGAGAAGATGTTGGGGTCATTGTCTCTAGATGGTTATTCACTCGTTTCTGAGCCGGAAGGTGCTGATTTCGTCATCGTTAACACCTGCGGCTTCATTGAAAGCTCACGAGCAGAATCCCGCTCCGTCATTCAGGAAATGCTGGACCTGAAGAAAGCTGGCAAAACCAAGGGCGTCATCGTCGCGGGTTGCCTTCCCCAGCGACTTGAAGCCGACGGCGGACTGCTAAAGCAGATGCCGGACATTGATCATGTTGTG
>CAIJTV010000950.1:0-2428 GCA_903823635.1 uncultured Planctomycetaceae bacterium | reverse complement strand
GCCCACACGCCGCACATCACTATGCTCCAGTGTTTTGTCCGCACGGAAGATCTCGATCAGGTAAATGCGGCTGTCGAAAAAGTTCTTGCTGATGCGAAGATCAATACAATGGAACTGGAAGCGTTCAAGTACTACTACGCTCCAGGCGGCAAAGTGGGAGTCGCCGGGATCTGCGCGAAACCGACACCCGCGATCCAAAGATTACAGGCTGATATCATCGCGGCAGTAAAGCCGTTCACTGCGGAAAGTGGCACGATCAGTGCGTTCACGGCTTCCCATGACGACCCTGCAACGGATGCAGCGCTGGTCTCCTACGTCTCGACGTTCGTGCCTAAGATGTCCGGGGACAACTTCAATCCGCACGTCAGCACCGGCGTCGCTCCGATTGCCTATCTGGATGCCATGTTGGCCGAGCCATTTGACGAGTTCACATTCTCACCTGCCGGCGCGGCGGTCTATCAACTGGGTCCGTTTGGGACAGCAGCCAGAAAAATCAAGGTCTGGGATTTGACGCTGGTACCTTGAATGGGAGCCGCCCCAGACGATTGGCTTAGGGGCGATTCATTCCGAAAATTCTGACGTGATGCCAAAATGCATCACGGGGACAGCGGGAGATGGCAGCGAACTTCGCTGACACATCTGAATCCCGCATGCCGACCGTTTTTTTTCCCGCCAGTGATTGCATTCCTGACGCATACTGCAACCAGACGCAGAGCGAAGATCACTCGGGATTTGGCCCCGCGTTTTGGACTCCTCTCGACCAACTGCGCACGTGTGGCAAAGAATGAAACTCCTCTCACTATTCCGACGCGACTCGGCCGTTCGCAACTCTCTGCATCCACAAATGACATGGGCCTCGAAGTCGCTGGGCACTGCGGTGTCGCGCACGGGCCTGTTCCTCCGCAAGCAGATCTGGATCTGGCCGATTGTGGCCACATTGCTGCTCGGCACGCTTGGCTACTTCGTCAGTCGTGCCATCTCGACCACGATGCGCGCGAATATGCAGTCGCAGTTGGAGTCACTGCTGTCCGTTGAATCCGAGATGCTGCACAACTGGATTCGCACAAACATCGCCAATGCGACCTCCACGGCTAATAATCAGGCGATCCGCGACACCGTTCACCAGCTGATTGAGCACGAGGAAGCGACTGTTGGCGATGTGTCGGCAACGGATGTGCCCGAACTGCGACGGCTGCTGGCAAAGCAACTGGGACCAACATTGTCATCTCATGACTACGCGGGTTACATTATCGCGGATAAGTCTCGCAAGGTAATTGCTGCGGCGACTGACGAACTCATCGGACGTGCAATCCTCCCTGAGTTTGAAACGCTGTTTCAGAAAGCCCTGAAAGGCGAAGCTTCAATCACGCCTCCGTTTGGCAGTGTGGTGATGCTGAAAGACGAAACCGGACGTCTGCGTTCCGGCGTGCCCACAATGCTCGTCTGCGCGCCGGTGCGTGATACCGATTTTGAAGTCATCGGAGTGCTCGCGCTGAGAATTCGTCCAGAGCTGGAGTTCACAAGAATCCTGCAGCTTGGCCAGTTCGGCGCCTCGGGAGAGACCTATGCCTTCGACAAAACAGGGTTAATGGTCTCCAACAGCCGCTTCGATGAGGATTTGTTTCTGTGTGGCATTTTGCCGGATCGCGAAGGAGCTCGTTCAATTCTGAATGTCCAGCTCCGGGATCCGGGCGGCAACATGATGGAGGGATATCGGCCGACAGTGCGTCGATCGCAACAGCCACTGACCAAAGGTGTTGCCTCAGCGATCAGCGGCATCGATGGCGTCGACATCGAGGGCTACCGAGATTATCGCGGTGTTTGTACGCTGGGTGCCTGGAAGTGGTTCCCGGAGTTTGAAATGGGAGTTGTCACCGAGCTTGATCGCACGGAGGCCTATCGCCCTCTCACAATTCTGCAGTGGACCTTTCGAAGTTTGCTGGTCCTGCTTGCAACAAGCTCCGTAGCCATTTTCCTGTTCACCGTACGAGTCGCACGGCTGCAGCGTGAAGCTCAGAAGACGGCCATTGAACTCAAACAGCTGGGGCAGTATGAACTGGAAGAGAAGCTAGGCTCTGGCGGAATGGGGGTTGTGTTCAAAGGCCACCATGCGATGTTGCGCCGTCCGGCTGCGATAAAGCTTTTGAACGTGGACAAGGTCAACGACGCTTCAATCCATCGCTTTGAGCGTGAGGTGCAAATTACCTGCAAACTGAATCATCCGAATACGATTGCGATCTACGATTACGGACGCACACCGGAAGGAGTCTTCTACTACGCGATGGAGTATCTGGATGGCCTTGATCTTCAGGAGCTGGTGGAAAAATACGGTCCTCAGCCTGAAGGTCGAGTCGTCAACATTCTGCGCCAGATCTGCGGATCGCTGTACGAAGCTCACTCACAGGGATTGGTCCACCGCGACATCAAG
>CAIJTV010000949.1:0-1775 GCA_903823635.1 uncultured Planctomycetaceae bacterium | reverse complement strand
TGCAGACGGCTCTGTACGCTTCGTAAGTGAAAACATAGACCTGAACACTCTCAAGGCACTTGGGACTCGAGGCACGGGTGAGGTACTCGGAGAATTCTGACAGAGTCTGTTTCTTTGAGTCAACGTATTCTTCTGGCGGCATACATTGAGGCCAGATGTGCGCGGGAAATATAATTCAGTTCCTTATGTCAATTGTGACCGCGCACAGAATCAGACCATTGGCCGTCAGACACATGGAGTTCACATGAAGAACTGGTTGAGCGATCGTTTTACGACATGGCGGATTGTTGCAATTGGGCTAGTCGTTTTGTCTGTGGGATGCAATTCCGAAAACCGCGTCGCAACCGGCACGGTCTCAGGAGTTGTTACTTACAACGGTGATCCACTTCAAATTGGTTCGTTGTTGTTTGTTCCAGTCGGTGGCGGACCTTCTGCCGAAGCCAACATAGGAACGGATGGCAGTTTTGAGATGGGAACCTACGATGATGATGATGGTGCCGTGCTGGGCGAACATCAGGTCATGATCACCGCCTTCACGGCACCCGGAGGTTCAGGTTTGCCAGAAGATGTGATCGATGGCGACGGAGCACCTGTTTCCGTCATACCGGATTTCTACGGTGACCTCGAAAAGTCCGGACTGAAAGTTGACGTAAAGTCCGGCGACAACAAAATTGACTTTGTACTCACCAGCAAAGCCGGCGAGGTAAAAGTCAAATAAGCTCAGGCCGCGTTTGGCGGGACATACAAAACAACGTGGCCGTAACCACAGCAAACACTGCGGGAATGCATCAGCTTTCCTGCGGTGTTTTTTTGTAGCCGCTTCAAGTTCTCAGCACGCCCGGGATGACGTCCCAGCTTTGAGCGACTCCGGTGAGGCGTTCCTGACGGCCGTTGGTTTCGAAGAACAGGTCATCAGGGTTTATCCCAAGAGCCTTCAGAATGGTGGCGTGCAGATTCTTGATCGGCTGAGGATCCTCTTGTGCACGCAAGCCAATTTCATCGGTGGCTCCGATGACGTTGCCGGCCTGGACTCCCCCGCCCGCCATCCAGACTGTAAAGCCATACGGATTATGATTGCGGCCCTCAGCTCCTTGTCGCATTGGAGTTCTTCCAAACTCACCGGCCCAAACCACCAGAGTCGTCTCCAGCAGTCCTCGCTGCTTCAAATCATCAAGCAACGCGGCGATTGGCTGATCGGTCTGAGCCGCGTTGCGAGTGTGATACTCATTGCTCTTATCATGGCCGTCCCAGCCGAGCTTATCAACGGCGTTATAAAGCTGGACGAAGCGAACTCCCTTTTCGATCAATCGACGCGATAAAAGGCACATTCGCCCATAAAGAGCTTTGTCTTTCGCCTCATCATGCAAGCCATACGCATCCTGAGTTTCCTTCGTCTCCTGCGACAGTTCACCAATGTCAATCGCTTCCGACTGCATGCGATACGCCAGCTCATAAGACGCAATGCGACCATCCAGATCCAGCATCCCCGGTCGCTGCGCCGCGTGGCGACGATTCATCGCCTGAGCGAAATCAATCGTGCTGCGTTGTGAGGATGCATAAGCCGCGGGAGGCTGCAGATTCAGAACCGGTGAACCTTCATGACGAAACTGAGTTCCCTGGAATGCGGCTGGCAAAAAGCCATTGCTCCAGTTGGCTGATCCTCCAAGTCCTCCGACTTTATAGAGCAGCACATAACCCGGCAGATCCTGATTCTCTGAACCCAGTCCATAGGTGACCCATGACCCCAGGCTTGGCTTGCCCCCCAGAATCGCTCC
>CAIJTV010000948.1:0-9421 GCA_903823635.1 uncultured Planctomycetaceae bacterium | reverse complement strand
CAACATCACCTCGACCGTGACCTAGTTTCGTGAGAGTCGCGGAGTATTCGACGCGGCCCTCCTTTGCGACTGAAGTTCCCGAGGCTGGCAGAGCTTAAGGGACTCCTGGTTTGTTAATGTCATCAAGGACGCGATTGGGCGATGGACACTCTCAAAAAATTAGTCGATGTAGTGCTCCATCTGGATCGTTACCTTGAAGTGATGTCCAACACGATGGGCGGCTGGCTCTATGCCGCACTGTTTGCGGTCGTCTTCTGTGAGACCGGGCTGATCGTGACACCATTTCTTCCCGGCGATTCATTGCTCTTTGCCGTCGGAGCGCTGGTCGCTATCCCGGGGGCGAACCTTAGTTTTCCGCTCATGTTTGTGCTGTTACTGATCGCTGCGATCTTTGGTGATGCTGTTAATTACTCGATCGGTCGCTCTCTGGGCCCGAAGGTGTTTCATAGTGAGACATCCCGATTTCTGAACAAGCAGCATCTGGAAAAGGCTCAGGCGTTCTATCAGAGATATGGTGGCAAGGCGATTTTTCTGGCTCGCTTCCTTCCCATCGTTCGCACGTTTGCACCGTTTGTCGCTGGCATCGGCAAGATGGACCGAGGCCGCTTCTGGATGTTTAATATCAGTGGAGCCATCTGCTGGGTCGGGATTTTTCTGACGGCCGGCTATTTCTTCGGCGGCTGGAAGCCAGTCAAGGAAAACTTCTCGCTCGTTACGCTCGGGATCATCGTCGTTTCTGTGCTGCCCGTGATTTACGAGTGGTACAAGGCAAAGCAGGAAGCTGCACAACAGAAGCCGGAGACGAACTGAGATTCTTCTCAGCATCAGCAGATTTTACCGAACAACCTGCAAGTTCTGACCGCCCTCACCGAAAACCTTTGCGCTCACGTTGCACCATCAGTTGCAGCACGTTTGACCCGGAGTTTTTTTTGCCATGATCATGCAACGCCCCGATAGCGACGACGATTCGTTCTTTCTTCCCGAAAGCCCCGCCGGCGGTGTTCAAGTTTCTCTGGACGCTGCCATTGTCCCTGGGCTTCTCTACAGAGGCGTGCCTCAGGATCAAAGCCGACGGCTGATTCGAATCGACTCCATCAGCAAGCATGTCTCTTTGTTCAACGGCCCTGCCTGGTTGCAGTCCCGACGTACTCAACGCGAATGCAGTATGTCCGAATTGTTCTTTGGTTAGTTTAAAACGCTCAACAATGCTGGCCTGTCGTTTTGAAATTGCTCATTCTTTCGTGTCGCGTTTACTCTTTCCTGTCGGCGCCTTTTTTTCTGTCTGGCCGCCAAGTCTTGCAGCCGCTCGCCCATTCGGCTTGTCAGGATCGTAGGCGACGTTAGGTTCGGGGTACTTCGCCCCGACATCTTTTTGCCAGGCTGATAGCTCAGTGCGCAGCCCGTTTACGATCTCAGGATGTTTTGCTGCGATGTTGTCCTGCTCACCGACATCCTGCGAAAGATTGAACAATTCGATCTCGTCATTTTCCATCCAGTGAATCAGCTTCCAGTCCCCATGACGAATGGCCGCACCGGGAGCTCCGCCCTGATTGCCATAATGTGGGTAGTGCCAGAACAAAGATCGGTCGGGAAGAGATTGACCTTTCAGAACTGGCAAGAGACTGACTCCGTCAATGGCCTCGTCTTCAGGGAGTGTGGCCCTTGTGACGTCGAGTACCGTAGCGAATACGTCCGGGCTGCTGATGGGTTCTGAAATCTTCGACTCAGCAGCAACGGCTATCGGCCAGCGAACGAGAAACGGTTCGCGGATGCCGCCTTCATAGAGCCAGCCCTTTCCTCCTCGCAAGGGCACGTTGGAGGTCGGCCAGCCTTCGCTGGTAGAGAGTCCTCCGTTGTCGCTCGTGAAGATGACCAGGGTGTTCTTTGCCAAATCGAGTTCATCAAGTTTGGCGAGAACCTTTCCCACGGCCAGATCCATCGCTTCGACCATGCCGGCATAGACTGCATGATCCTGAACCAGGCGAACATCACGTTCTCCTTCGCGTCCCCATTTTTCTTCCAGTCCCAGTTGCTTTCGTTTGGCTTCGTACTTCTCGCGCAGGTCAACTCTGGACATCAAAGGCGTGTGAACCGAGTAGAACGAAAAGTACGCAAGGAAAGGTTGATCGCGATGAGTTTCAATGAAGCGAGCGGTCTCGGTCGCGAGGCGATCCGGCAGGTGCTCTCCTTCAGGACCGTCCTTGAGTCTCGGATTTCCGTAGGGCGAAAAATACTTATTGCCACCATAGGGGCCTCCGCGATCAATGCCGCCCATGTTGATGTCAAAACCCTGGTCTTCGGGCCACCAGCCTTCGGGTCCCAGATGCCATTTGCCGGCAAAGAACGTGGCGTAGCCTGCAGACTTCGCGATCTCTGCCAGAGTCGTGGTTTCGAGAGATAGCCTGTCTGCATAAGGCGCGGGCAACAGGAGCGTATTTCGTTTCCAGTCTTCAGGAGTCAACGGTGCTCCGATGTAGTCGGTGATTCCGGTACGCTGAGGCCAGAAGCCGGTCATCAGGCTGGCTCGAGTTGGTGAGCAGACCGGACACGCCGCATAGGCATCGGTGAACATAGCTCCTTCACGGGCCAGCCGATCAATGTTCGGAGTTTCGTGGAACGTACTTCCGTAGCAGGTCAGATCCTGTCGACCGAGATCATCAACAAGGAAGATAACGATGTTAGGACGATCATCTGCGAGGGTCGGCTTAGCCAGAAGAAGGCAAGCAAGAACAAAGAGGAAAAGCCGAGTCATTGGGAACACTTCTGCAGTTGAGGAAAAAGACTTGTGTCCGTTAGAGCTGCACGTATCCGTGGAACATTTTCAAAACATCGTAGTGACACGAGAACTGGTCAGTTCGGCGAATTCAAATCTGATGTCGATGTGGACAATGGCAGATTTGGACAGTGGAATTTGTCAAATTAAGAATTGAACACCGGTGAAGGCAAACGCGGCACTTCGACTTAGTTTACCCACCTCCGGGGACTTCGTCACGATGTTTAGCAAAGGGGTACTGGTCCATCGGGGAAACGTGTTCCGTGCGATATACCGCCGATTTTCCGCACGCCGCTCTGCCAAAGCCCATCCAGGCTCGCAGTCGTGATCAGGCCCGATTGCAACTCCGGGGATGAGCTTCTTCACTCATCGCTCTGAGAGAAGAACGCTCATGTCGCACGCACATCCGAGCGAGGTCAATTTACACTCGATACGGTCTTCTGGTACGCTGGGAACATCCGGAGTTAGTGCGACACTGGTCGTGGGGCGAGAGAATGAGAGTTGGTTTGCTTAGATTTTCACTGACAGCATTCTTGTCAACGTTTCACATGATCGCCATGGCTGCAGAAGAGCCTGCTCGGCCCGTTGATTTTGATCGCGACATCCGTCCAATTCTTTCCGACAAATGTTTTACCTGCCATGGGCCGGATGAACAAAAGCGTGCCGGTGAACTGCGGCTCGATGTGCGTGAAAGTGCCTTCGCAGCACGTGATGGCAAGACGGCCATTGTTCCGAATGATCTCAACGCAAGTGTGCTGCATCATCGAATTACTTCAACAGACGCCGATCAAAAAATGCCGCCCGGAGATTCGGGCCAGGATTTATCCGAAGCCGAAATCCAGCTGCTGACTCGCTGGATTCAGGAAGGTGCCAAATGGACCGAGCACTGGGCTTTTCTCCGTCCCACAAAACATGAGCTTCCGCAACAGGAAGATCAACAGTGGTGCAACAACGCGATTGATCATTGGGTTCTGCAGAAGCTTCATCAGGAGAACCTGAAGCCATCTGCCGAAGCCGATCGACGTACCTTGATTCGTCGCATCACACTCGATCTCACAGGACTTCCTCCAACTCCGGCCGAAGTCGAAGCGTTCCTTGCAGATAGCTCACCGACCGCGTATGAAACCGTTGTCGATCGATTGCTGGCGTCGCCACGATTCGGCGAACACATGGCGGCGACATGGCTGGATGCCGCTCGCTACGCGGACACCAGCGGCTATCAAAACGATGGCCCTCGTTCAATGTGGCGTTGGCGCGACTGGGTGATCGAGGCCTTCAACAGCAATCTGCCATTCGATCAGTTTACGGTGGAACAAATCGCAGGCGACTTACTGGAGAACGCTTCACTCAACCAACGCATTGCGACCGGATTTAATCGCAATCATCGAGGTAACTCTGAGGGAGGAATCATCGCCGAAGAGTATCAGGTGGAGTACGTGGTTGATCGTGTCGACACAACAACAACCGTCTGGCTTGGTCTGACCATGGGATGTGCCCGTTGTCACGATCACAAGTACGACCCGATTCGGCAGACGGAGTTCTACAAAGTCTTCGCGTACTTCAATAATGTGCCGGAGAGTGGACGAGCCTTGAAGGAAGGCAACTCTCCTCCGATGATTCGAGCACCGCGTCCGCCCGAAGAAGAACGGCTGCGCGACCTGGATCAGCTGATTCAGGCGACGGAATCTCGAATTCGTGAACTCGACAAAGCGTTACCTGCAACGCAAATGGCATGGGAAACCAGCGTCGACGCCGCTTCCGAGCTCGACTGGTCCATCACCGACGGGCTGGTCAACCACATGGCATTTGACCTGAGCCTCTACGATCAGGCACGCAAAGTTGACAGTGTGTTCGATGTCACGTCCAGTCCCTATTCGCCTGGCGCGATTGGTCATTCGATCAAATTCCAAAATGGCAGCTTCGTCAGCGCGGGCGATACGGCCTCGTTCGGCTACATGGATAAGTTTTCCATCGCCTTGTGGCTTCGCGCGGATGAAGCCAACGGCACGCTGATTTCGCGAATGACTCCAGTTGAAGAAGGAGCCGGCTACTCCCTTCAAATACGTGATGGTCTGCTGCAGGTCAATCTGATCAATCGCTGGCTCGACGATGCCATTCGTCTGGAAAGCCGAAATTCTTTGCCGCTTAATGAGTGGTGTCACGTCACCATGACGTACGATGGTTCTCGAGTTGCTCGCGGCGTGCAGGTTTATGTCAATGGTCAGCCATTCGAGATGAACATTACTCTGGACCGCATCAACCAGACGTTTGCACTGCCGCTGGAGACTCTGCGAATCGGTGGCGGAGCAATGCCTTTCACGGGAGCCATTGATGACGTTCGAATTTACAACCGAGATGTCTCCGCAGGCGAAGCGGAACTCATCGCAGTAGCTCAAAGCATCTCAAATATTCTTCGCATCAAGCCAGAGATGCGAACTGTCGCACAACAGAAGAAGCTGACGGAACACTTCATCCTGCATCACGCCGCTGCAGATATCCGGGAGGCTCATCTGAGCCTGCGGAAACTTCAATACGAGCGACGTGTGTTTGAGGAGAACCTGCCGACAGTGATGGTGATGGAGGAAATGCCGACTCCTCGAAAAACCCACCTGCTAATCCGAGGGCAATACGACAACCCCGGCGAAGAAGTGCAGCCCGGCGTCCCAGCCGTTTTCCCGCCGATGCCGGAGAATGTTCCCAACAATCGTCTGGGTTTCGCACGCTGGCTGGTGAGTCCTCAACATCCGCTGACGGCTCGCGTTGCTGTGAACCGCATCTGGCAAAAGTATTTTGGACAGGGGCTGGTGCGAACAACCGAAGATTTGGGTTCTCAGGGCGATCGACCCAGTCATCCGGAATTGCTGGACTGGCTTGCAGTGGAATTTGTAGAGTCCGGCTGGAACATGAAGGCCATGCACAAGTTGATTGTGATGAGTGCTACCTATCGCCAGTCTTCAGGAGTCTCTTCAGATTTGCTGCGGCTCGATCCCGATAACCGCCTGTTGGCTCGAGGTCCTCGGCGGCGTCTTCCGGCGGAGGCGATCCGTGATCAGGCGTTGTTTCTCAGCGGACTGCTGAACGAACAACTCGGCGGGCCATCGGTGAATCCTTATCAGCCGGACGGATTGTGGAAAGAAATCGCCACGATCACAGATTATCCTCAATCACACGGACCAGATTTGTATCGACGCAGTCTGTATTCGTTCTGGAAACGCACTGTCGCACCGCCGACCATGGTGACGCTGGATGCATCCAGCCGCGAAGCGTGCGTCGTGCAGAGATCTCGCACGAACACTCCACTGCAGGCCCTGGCACTGATGAACGATGTCACATTCGTGGAGGCTGCCCGAGTCTTCGCGCAACGAATGATGACGGAAGGCGGAGACGATCCGGCTCAACAGATTTCTCAGGCATTCGTGATGGCCACAGCTCGGGAACCGCAACCTGAAGAGGTTGCAATACTACAGCGATCTTACGAACGTAATTTGAACGCGTATGAGCGTGACCCGGAAGCGGCGCGGCAACTGATTCACTCGGGCGAGTTCGCAGTCAATGCTGAACTGAATCCGGCGAAGCTGGCTGCTCTCACAACCGTAACCAGTCTGATTCTGAATCTTGATGAAGTGGTGACGAAAGAATAGGGGAGCCTGCTCATGACGATGTTCAATGATCACCACTTTGCCGAGAACCGCCGTCACTTTTTTGCACGCGGATCGCAGGCGCTGGGTCTGGCTGCTCTTGCAGGGCTACTGCAGGAATCAAAGGCGGCCGATGTGCCTTCAGGAACTCCCGGACTGAGCGGCTTCCCGGACCTGCCGGTGAAAGCCAAACGCATCATCTACATGTTTCAGTCAGGTGCACCGTCGCAGTTGGATTTGTTCGAACACAAACCAACACTGGAGTCCATGCGAGGTCAGGAGCTGCCGGACTCCGTGCGTCAGGGTCAGCGATTGACGGGAATGACCAGCGGCCAAAAGAGCTTTCCGATCGCTCCGACGAAGTTCAAGTTCAAACAACACGGGGCGTCGGGCGCGTGGCTGAGCGAATTGCTGCCTCACACAGCGAAGATTGCGGATGACTTGTGCTTTATCAAGACGATGCACACAGAAGCCATTAACCACGACCCCGCGATTACCTTTGTGCAGACAGGTGCTCAGCAAGCGGGTCGACCAAGTCTTGGGTCGTGGTTGTCCTATGGACTGGGGAGCGAAAACAGTGACCTGCCCGCCTTTGTGGCGATGATCTCCGGGTCCGGCGATCAGCCCCTTTACGATCGGTTATGGGGAAGCGGTTTTTTGCCGACTCGCTATGCGGGCGTCAAATTTCGTTCGATGGGTGACCCGGTGCTTTATCTTTCCAATCCGCCGGGAATCAGCAGCTCTGTACGTCGAGGAATGCTGGACGATCTGGCGGCGATGAATGCTCTGAAGCTAAAGGAATCCGGCGACCCCGAGATTTCAACTCGCATCGCGCAGTACGAGATGGCCTACCGCATGCAAACGTCGGTGCCTGAACTCACGGACTTGTCAGGTGAGCCGGCCAGCACGTTTGATTTGTATGGTGAAGATGCTCGGAAGCCCGGCACATTCGCGTGGAATTGCCTGATGGCTCGTCGATTGTGTGAACGAGGCGTCCGATTTGTGCAGATGTTTCATCGCGGCTGGGATCAGCATCTGGAACTTCCGAGAAACATTACTGCTCAATGCAAATTAACAGACCAACCGACAGCGGCTCTGGTTCTTGATTTGAAACAGCGAGGCCTGCTACAGGATACGCTGGTGGTCTGGGGCGGCGAATTTGGCCGTGCGGTTTACTGCCAGGGCAAGATGACGCCGGATGATTATGGACGTGATCACCATCCACGCTGTTTTTCGATCTGGATGACCGGAGCCGGAATCAAACCGGGAACGACGATCGGTGAGACAGATGACTTCAGCTACAACATTGTTCGCGATCCCGTCCATGTTCATGATCTCAACGCCACGCTGCTGCATCTGGCCGGAGTCGACCACAAGAAACTCACCTACAAGTATCAGGGGCGTCATTTCCGACTGACAGATGTGCATGGTGAAGTGATTCAAGCAGCATTGTCATGATCGAAGGAAAATCCCGTGGACGGAGCGACGGGTGTACGGTACGCCCGTCGACCGGCTGACTAAAACAACCTGGGCAGTACGTTTGAGATGAGATCTGCTGAAAAATTTCAGCGAGCGAAGGCGGAACTTCTTGATCTACACATTCTGCAGGTACTTGTTTTTACTGCCGCTCTTGTTGACGTCAATTCACGGCGCGGCAAGTCAACAAGCCGCATCCACAGTCGCGAAGTCGCATGAATCGATCCTTGAAGAATTCCTCGTTCACTTTGACAAAGTGTCTGCTCGCGGTTTTGTGAAAACTCTTCGCCCAGGCGACACAGGCGTCGGATATACCCTGGAAACGCTTCTGGAGATCCCTGAAAACAATTCTCCACGCGGTGATTTTCAGGGAATGGAGATCAAGGCCTATCGCGACTCAGAAACAAAGTTCGATGATCAGGACAAAATGAATCTGTTCCTGAAGGAGCCCGAATGGCTGGATGTTCTGACAACGGCCGAACGCATTCAGCAATACGGCTACAAAGATCCCAACGGACGGCAGGCGTGGTACCTTTCAGTCACCAGTCGCAAGAACGAAGCCAACCTGCAGCTTGTCGTGACAGGGCAGGGCGATGTGCTGGAACTGCATCGCAACGATCTGCCGATCGCTCGCTGGAGCCTGGAAGTTCTGGAACAACGACTTCAGGAGAAACATGCTCACTCCGTCTTCGTCGGCGCAGAATCAAGAGGGAAGGGAGCGGATGAAGAATTCTGGTACAAAACCGTGACGTGGTGTCAGGAACCATCCGCGAAGCGTTTGCTTGAACTGGCCGCCAGTGGTGACATTATCGTTGAACTTCGCATGCATCTTCGCCCGGACGGTTCGGCTCGCAATCATGGCACAGCATTCCGCATTCGCAAGCACAAGCTGCAAACGTTGTTTCGTGAGCAGAAGACTGTCAGGCCTGTTGCAGCAGATAAGAAATAGCGATCAGGTCCAATCGTGGAGATCTACAGACCTCGCAGAAGGGCCTCGACTGCATCTCGCGTCGGCATCGCCGGCTGGGCACCATGTTTGGTTGTCGCCAAAGCACCCGCCGCGGCGGCGAAACGAGTGGCCTCAGAAACGGACATCTGTTCCGCGAGGGCGATTCCAAAGGCCGCAGCGAACGCATCGCCCGCTGCCGTCGTATCGATCGCATCCACGCTGAACGGCGGGATGTGTACCGAGGTTTTCCCGTCGAACACAACCACGCCCTGAGATCCCAACGTGATGAGGCTAACTTGTGGACCTCGACTGCCTATTTGCTTAACAGCAGACATCGCCGTCTCGATCGAATCCACGACCTGCCCGGACAGTGACTCGACCTCGGTTTCGTTCGGACAGATGACATCAACCTGCAAGAGATCAGCGGGAACAACACTCACCGACGGTGCTGGATCCAGTATAACTTTCACGCCATGGCGATGAGCCAGCTCGACGGCTTTCTGTACTGCAGGCAAGGGGATCTCAAACTGAACGAGCAGAACATCGGCCGACGGAAACAATTCTTCCGCCGCAATCACATCATCT
>CAIJTV010000947.1:0-1733 GCA_903823635.1 uncultured Planctomycetaceae bacterium | reverse complement strand
GTCCTGCAGTCTTGGTTTCGCCACGCTTGCTGACGGCGTGGACGGAAATGGCAAAACAGAGCCGTCGTCCGGACTTTTTGCAATCACATTTTGGGTAGCCCCTGTCCCGCTCTGAGGGGGTTGTTCGGGGCTGGGCAGCGCTGATTGTCCCCTTGCGCCGGCTGCAAAAATGACAACGAGCGCAAAACGAAGCACCGACGGAAAAATGTACTGTTTCAATTCCAGCCTCTTCTGACTCAGCTCTTCGCGGAACATCGCGATTTCCTGGTCGGCTGTCATGCGTTAGCAACCGGCTTTGGGACAACGCACCGAAGCAACCGGTCGCTAACACATTCTGGACTGACAATTGAAAACAAAACGTTTTCTTGACACGACGTTCCACTGTTATGAGTGCAGGTCAGGGAAGCTCAATTGTGACATTCTCGATCTCGCCCTCAAATCGGAAGGGCACATCGTAGGTCAGATTCACTGGTGTACCGCAGTCTTCGCCGATATCCAGTGTCTCGTCGAGTGTAATGCGAATCGGGATCGTGCGTTCGACTCGACCTTTGGCGACGGGAGAACCGTCAACAATTACTGTCGCCACGCCGCCCCGACCAATTCCACCGCCATCGTAGGCAAACTGCATTTCGACCTTATGCTTACCCGGAGCCAGCGACTCTTTCCCGGCGACGTCAAAGCGAGCCACATCCACGAAGTTATAGTGGAAGACAGGCTTGCCCTGGTTCAGGTATAAACCCCAGCCGCCGAACAGCCCGCCCTGAGTGACGATGATCCCCGAGGCATTCTCTTTGACTTCCACCTCGGCCTTAACCGACCACGACTTATTCTTAATGTCCGGGCTGGCTCCTTCCGGAATTCGAACCATTCCTTCTGTGTAACTGAAAGATTTGCGTCCTCGAGTCAAACTTGGGCGAATCGCTGGATCCAGTCGCTCCGTCTTGCTGTTATCAATCGGCAGCACGTTGTAGCGAGCCGCCTCGGTATAAAACAGCAACTGCAGATCCTTCAGCTTGTCTGGCATCTCTGCGGCCAAATCATGCGCCTGTGAGAAGTCTTTACTCGTATCATAAAGCTCCCACTTGTAGCCAGTGATTTCGTCGACCTTGGCGCCGGCGGAATCCCAGGGAGCACCGACGGGAGTCGTGCAGGCAACCCAACCGTCCGAGTAGATTGCTCGATTCGCCAGCAGTTCAAAGTACTGCTTTGTCCGCTGATCTTTCGCGTTCGCTACAGCAAACGTGTAGGCCAGACTGACGCCCTCAATTGGCTTTTGGGTAACGCCATTCACCGACGACGGCATTGTGACGTGGCAAGCTTCCAGAATTGTCGGCACGACATCGATGCAGTGATGGAACTGAGTTCTCAATTCTCCCTTGGCTGCTATGCCTTTTGGCCACGAAATCACCATGCCATTGCGAGTTCCTCCAAAGTGGCTCGCGATCTGCTTCGTCCACTGGAACGGCGTACACATTGCGTGTGCCCAGCCGACGGGATAATGGTTGTACGTCTTCCAGGATCCAATCTCATCGGCGCGGGCAAGAACGTCGTCGATGTTTTCCTTGACGCCGTTGAAGAAGGTCATTTCATTCAGCAGACCCTGGCGACTTCCTTCCGCGCTGGCTCCGTTGTCGCCGGCGATGAAGATCACCATGGTGTTGTCGAGCTCACCTCGTTTGCGAATCGAATCGATCACGCGGCCCACATTGTAGTCGGTCTGTTCGAGGAACCCC
>CAIJTV010000946.1:0-2611 GCA_903823635.1 uncultured Planctomycetaceae bacterium | reverse complement strand
CGGCGTCCACGCATTCCCGAGGATTCAACAGTTTCAAATTGAGCGGAGCCGACAATCGCGAGTGATAAAGAAACGCTTCATCCGTCCACATCGCGTCTTCCCATAACCCGAAGTGCGGCAGAATGTTCTCGATAAAGTTCTTCAGGAAGGTCTTCGCCTGCTGCCGCGTCACAGGCAATTGGAAATGATCGAGACTTCCCGGGTGATCAGGAAAACGAGCGTCCACCAGTTCGATCACTTCCTGTGTGATCGAATCGGGCCGAAACGTTTTAGGTTGCGGCAGCTCGCCCGGTCCGGATTTGCCGAAACTCTCACGGTTGTCATGATCGAAATTCCACTGACCTCCTTCCGGCTGATTACCATCCATCAGCACATCGTGCTTCTTTCGCATATCGCGGTAGAAAAACTCGAGCAACAGGCTTTTGCGACCGTCCGCATACTCTGCAAACTCCTCGACCGAACAGTAGAAGTGGCGATCGGGTCGGACGTCCAGCGCGATGCCAAGTTCATCCGCAACAGCCTGAAGTTGCGTTCGTACACGCCAGTCGCCGGGCTCAACCACGACCAGTCGTTCGGGTTTCAGGCGTTTGACATCAAGCCGCAGGATCTCACCAAACGACTTCCCGCGATCCTGAGACCGTTGCCTGTGAAACTGGTGATATTCGACCGTGCGCTCCAGCATCGTCAGTTCGTCTCGGAAATGGCGCATCGCAGACAGAAACATCGCGATTCGTAATTTGTGGCACCAGACGTGAGTCGTCTCTTCTTCCACCTCTGCCATCCAGACGATATCGGTTTCAGAATCGAAACCGTCGAAAGCAGCCGAAGCATGATCAAGCTGATCACCTAGAACGAGAATGAGGTTGCGCATCGTCGTGGTTCAATCTGTGCCGAGACTACGGTATGTGATGACCATTAAAATCACGCCTCGTGCTGTCCACGCAACTGTGCGGATCCAGTTTGTGTTCACCAGTTTCCGATAAGCTTCGGCTGAGAATCCGGCCGTCAAAACGTCATGCGCGGGGACAGACAAAGCGGCTGTTGAAATCCAGATCACGATGAGAAGCCCCAGACCCGTCCATGCGAGCATGGAAGATGTGTTGGGAGAATACTTCAGGAGCAGGACAGCGGTCACTAATTCAACCAGCATCGCTGGCCCTACCACCCACGTCGTCATCCGATTGTGCAGTGCTTCGTATTCAGGAAACTGCTCACGCCCCACGTTTGCGTACAACGGGTAGTGCACGATCTGGACAAACCAGATCAGACCGACCATGAACAGCGTGGCGAACACTTGTGTGAGCAGAATCAGCTTCATCTGCATAACTCATCGTCCTTGTTATCGTGCCGCAGTGTGCTGTTGATGGTGCTCGAATCTCCGTTCAGGCGTTGCCTGATTGGACTGGTAGCGGTTCTAGTTCGATTCCTTTCAGGACATCGAGACGGCTTCCGCATCGGAATGAGACCTGCGATGAGCGAAGTGCCGATTATCAGCAATCCAGTCTTCGCGCGTGTAACTGATGACGGAAGTGTCGGTTTCCTGAACTTCCAAGAGAGTAAGACGGAATCCCATCTGGGTGATCTCACTGAACAGCAGGTGGCAGAGGTTCTCCACACTTGTCGGCCCGTCCATGACTTTTAGCCGGAGTGTCTCACCGGTGCGTGCCATGTGTTGCTGTAGAGTTTCATAGAGCGGATCATGAAAGTTGATCAACATGCCGTGATCGTAATTTTCCTTGAGCCACGGCTCAATCTGCGAGTCGAAGTCGCCAAAAAGCGTGCTGATATCGCCATCACGCTGCACCTCGAAGTGGCATCGCACTCCGTAGCGATGACCGTGAAGATTGCTGCATTTATCCTGCAACGTCTCATTTCGATGTGCGGCGTAAAACTTGTACTGTTTCTGAATGATCATATAAACCTCATCACGTCAGTCTTTACGGGCCCGGAATGGCTCATCAGTTCGGCATGTTGATCAGCGACATCAACTCCGCCCGACTCGCCGGATCGCTGCGAAACGCGCCGCGCATCGTACTGGTCACAGTCAGGCTACCCGTCTTCCGAATCCCGCGAATCGACATGCAGGAGTGTTCGGCCTTGATGATCACACCGACCGCGCGACTGCCCAGGCGATCTTCGATCAGGTCAGCGACTGTCTGCGTCATCCGCTCCTGCACCTGCGGGCGACGCGACACCTCTTCGACCACTCGAGCCAGTTTGCTCAGCCCCGTGACCCGTCCATTTGGAATGTAAGCGACATGGGCAACTCCGCGGAACGGAAGCAAATGATGCTCGCACATGCTGGTGAAGGGAATGTCACGCACCAGCACGATTTCGTCATAACTTTCTTCAAAGGTCACTTCCAGATGACGTCCCGGATCCTGCTGCAGACCTGAAAACATCTCGGCGTACATTTTGGCGACACGCCGAGGTGTTTCGAGTAACCCGTCGCGGTCCGGGTCTTCACCAACCGCTTTCAGAATTGTGCGGACGGCACCCTTGATGGCTGACAGATCGACCGCCGACTCGGACATCATTGCACGTCGGACATGCCGGGACTCATTCGATCGCACACAGCAATCGTCCGCGGCTGATTCATCGGTCAGGGTCT